>JADGPP010000146.1 GCA_017882375.1 Solirubrobacteraceae bacterium
TGGTTGTTGGTCGGCTCGACCCCGGGGTGCTTGGCGAAGCTCCACAGCGCCGGCCAGGCTTTGATGAGGTTGCGCGCCATGCCACGGCAGTGCCTGTTGCGCGCCCTTTTTGCGGCGTAGCCGCGGATGATCGGCTTGTATTGGCGCTGCAGCCGGCGGACGGTGAGCTTTAGCGCCCTGCGATCTCCGGTGTGCTGAAAGACCTCATAGGCCCAGAAGACGCGCTCGCACAGTTCAAGACCCTGTTCGCCGAACTCTTTCTCTGCGACCAGGCCCTCGGCATGGGCGGCGAAGTCTCGCTTCAGGTGCGCCCAGCAAAGCTGACGGCGCGCCAACGGCAGATGCGTATAGGCCCACCAGCGGTCGGAGGTGACGATTGCTTGCGTGCCGGCCAAGAGCTCTTTGGCGTGGTCCTCGTGACGGTCGGTGGCGACGTGAAGGTAGGCGTGGCGCTCGTCGAAGATGCCCCACAGCGCGCGGCGCTGACCGGCTGTCCGCCAGCCGGTCTCATCCATGTTCACCGCGCGAGAGCCGCGAAGCTCTCTGAGCAGATCGGCGTGTGGCTCTGAGAGCGCCTCGCTGACGCGCGTGAGGATCGCGTCCACCGTGCCTGTGCTGATCCGCGAGGAGAACAACTCTTCGCACAGCTCCACCACATCCCGGCGGGAGATGCGGTTGCGCACTGAGAGCGCCGCGATGGCCGCCTGCAAGCGTGGCCCGAACGCGCTTTGGGCGACCTCTCCGGGCAACTGCCCGCGCGTGTGCGCACCGCAACCCGGGCAGCACAGGCGCTCGCAGCGGTGCTCGATCACGCGCACTGTGATCACCGGCAGCTCCTCGACCTGCCAGCGCACCGGCTCGCCGATCGCGAGACGCTCATCCTGCTCAAAGTCGTATCCGCAGGCGCAGCGTTCAGGCCAATGCTCGACGACCTCATCCACCGCCCACGCCGGCAGCAGCGGGCGTCCCTTGCCCTCATGGCCGGGCTGGGCGCCCTGCGAGCGACCGGAGGGATCCCTGCTTGGCTTCGCGGCGCTTGCAGGTGGATCGGCGCTCGGCGGCGAGGAGGAATTCTGCGAGCTGCGGTTTAGCCTGCGCTCCAGCTGAGCAATCCGCGCATCCTGACGGGCAACATGAGCCTCGAGCTGATCAATCCGGCGGTCCATCGCCAGCAAGACCTCGACAACAGCATCACGCCCCGCGTCATAGATCGCCTCAGCCTCAGCGCGCTCCACGCCCCGATATTCGACGAAGCGGAGTTATGTCCCCCAACCAACTGAACGCTTACGGCTTTCTTGTAGGCGTTGGGTGCCCAGGAGCTTGACGCGGGGTGCAAACGGGGTGCAATCTCGAAAAAAAGTGTGGGCCAGCCGCTGCGGTTGAGGTGTACTGAAGCGCCAGGCTCGCGGGTGCACGGGCCGGCGTGCCCTCTGCTCGATGCGCCACCGCTCGCTCGGACGCTGCTCGCCGCTGCAGCTCGACTGCCGCCAGCATGACCGAGCGCGATTTGTCGCCGGGCTGGGGGCCGGGCGGTCGCAGGTTCAAATCCTGTCTCCCCGATCTTCCGACATAGGTTCAAGAACCCCGAAGATCCGCGAACAGGAGCGAAAAGCCGCGAAAACGCTAGGGATCGCGGGGCCGGTATTCGCGGGGGTTCGGTGTGTTCGCGGGATTGGGACCGCAGAGGGACCGCAGAAGCTGGCGAAACGGACCGCAAACGGATCGCAGCTGTAGCGAGATGCGAAGGGATGAGGGCGTCCGACGCCCTGTGATCCGAGCCAGCGTGAGAGTGCGTACTGGCGGAGGCGCGTCGCATTCCGCGCCGGAAGATCGAATAGCCTGAATCTACGCCTCTTCTACGCCTCTGGTAGTTCGGCCCGGATCCCCTAGCCCTCCCCGGGCCGAACCAGTCGAAGGCGGCCGATAACAGCCGATGGATCTCAGCGCGCGAAAGGATCATTTCAGCCGAGCCGTGGTAAGTGCTGTCGCCGCCGTGGCTGGCGTGAAGGCCGTCGTGCCTGAACATGACTCAGACAGCGTGGATATCCTCTTCGCCGCTCCCGACACGGACGTCGCGGTCGGCGCGAGGCTGGAGGCCCAGCTGAAGTGTTCGCAGAACATCGTGCCCAACGGCCAGTCTTTCCAGTACCCCCTGCCGGTCAAGAACTACGATGATCTCCGCTGGGCGGAGGTCTACGTACCGCGCATCCTGATCGTCGTACACGTACCCGCCGACCCGTCGGAATGGCTAGTCAGCGACCCTGAGAAGATGACGCTCAAGCGCTGCGCGTACTGGGCGAACCTGGCCGGGGCGCCGGCCACGTCGAACGCGTCCACCGTCAGCGTCAACATCTCGATCGAACATATGTTCGATCCAACTGCCCTCCTAGCTCAACTGACTCCGCCAGGCGCGTCCTTGTGACTCAAGCTGAAAGCAAACTGAGCACGTTGCTCGATCCGAGGAAGATCGAGACTTATCTACTGGCACGCGGATGGCAGCCACGGAGCCAGACGAGCATGTTCTCGACGTGGGAACCGCCCCGCGGGATTGGGGGGCATCAGTTGTTCCTACCCCTCTCACCCAAGCCTCGCGACTACGAAAGTCGGCTCCGCGAGCTCGTCGCGAACCTCGCTGAGATTGAAGGCGCGGACGTCAGCGTTCTGATCACGAACCTACGTTACGCATCAGCGGACCTTGTTCGAATCCGGCTGATGAGCCCTCGCGTTGGGTCTGGCGAGGTACCGATCGGAGACGGCGCCAGGCTGTTTGAGGGGGCGAGAGAGATGATGCTCGCCGCGGCCTGTGCTGAGATCAACGTGCGGCCGAACTTTGGTCCTCGCGTGCCTGACTTGGTACGCGACTACATGGACAACGTGCGGCTCGGACAAACCGAGCCGGGAAGCTATGTGGTGACCGTCATATCTGAGGTAGCTGCGCCAGCTCAGCAGGCGATCCTGCCGGATGACGCTGCCCATCTCCAAATCCCGTTCGAGCGTCGCGTCACCTCGAAGCTCGTAGTCGCGCTCGGCGCCGCGCGGGATGCAGCGCACGCAGTGGTTCTTGAGGGAGAGGGGTACGATGCGTTCGATGATGCGGTCGAGGCCGGCGTCAGCGCAAATCTTTGCGATGCGATTGCGCGGATCGGGACGGAAAGTGCTGGCGCGAATGTCCAAGTTGGAGTCGAGTGGGCTTCGTCTCGTCCTTCGACCGTCGCGGTCCCACCTGGTGTGTCATTTGATTCAGCCGAGCTCCCTGTGGTTCGGGAAGCTGTAGCGTACTTGCGACAGCTGGGACCTTTCGACAACGAGTTGGTGTCAGGCATTGTCAGCAGACTCACTCGTGAAAAAGATGACGAGATCGGGACCATCGTTATCGAAGGCGAGGCCCGCGGCGAGAAGCGGAAAGTTCACGTCGAGCTTCCCGATAACCAGTACGACCTCGCGGTGCAGACGCATAAAACGCGCCGGCCGATCTGGATTCGCGGCACGCTCTATAAGCGCGGCCGCTCGTGGGTCCTAAGCGATCCAGGACAACTGTCGCTTGAGGGCTAATCACGGCCACGCGCCGCGGGTAGGTCGACGGGATGTTCCGCATCCTGCGGGACTCGCTCAGCGCGATCGCGACGCCAACCTCGATGTAGGCGCGTCGGGCCCGACGTGGGGGGACTCCTGAGTGCTGGCTCTCTATTCCTATAGCTATCCCTAAACGTCGCAGCGGGTGCAACCGATTGTCGTAGAACACAGCTCGACCCTCGCCGACGGCGGGACGATCGTCGCGGGGATCGGCGCTCTAATTGTCATCGGCGCGACGATTCGTGAGTTCTGGCGTAGGACGCTTGGCCGCAAGAGTGATCGCTATCGGAGGCTCTCCAGGCTGGGGACGGGTGCACACCTGTCGTTCTTCACGGCCGTGTTGGGCGAGCCGCCGGCGATGAGCAGGACAGTGCTGAAGGCCGACTTTAAAGAATTCATTGGGTCCGATGACCCCGCATTCGACCCGACGTCGGAAGGTTCTCAAGAGCGTTTGGTGTCACGTCGGTTCGGTGTGTCCACGTTCATCGACCGCGACTATTTCGTGCAGGTGATTACCGATCGAGACCAGACGGTGATCGCGTACTCGGTCACAACGCGCTCAAACTGGTTTCGCCCGGTGCTGGAGATTCCTCGACGTCCCGGACTAATCACGCGGCTCCGCTGGCGTCGGAAATTTGGGCCGTGGAGGCCCGTCGTGCACGTGAAGCTCGGCCGGACGATGTTCGCCGACCTCGACCCGTCAAACCCCGACGAATTCAATGGACTGAGCCGGACCGACTTTGACGGAGACGGGGTTAGTAGGTTCTGCTGTTCATCGTGTGGGTGTGGTTGCCCTGTCTTTCACAGCGTAGAGTTCCTCGAT
>JADGPP010000147.1 GCA_017882375.1 Solirubrobacteraceae bacterium
CACCAACTACCTCGGCCTCATTCAGCTCGCCTGCGCTCTGCTGTGGTCACGCCGACTCCACCACCTCGAATGGGGCAAGCGAGTTTCCGGATAGTTTCTAAGCCACGAACTCCTCGGGTGTCACCACCCAGTCGAGTCCAACGAGGGCACGCTGCAGTGAGCGGTCTTGCGTTATGAGCCTGGTGCCTCGCCGCTCTGCAAGCGCCACATACACGAGGTCGTAGATCGGGTGATTGTCATAGCGACGAGCCAGGTCCCATGCTCGAGTTCGATCTCGTGGCTCATCAAGCAGGCGAACGGGAAGTGCGACAAGCAGAGAGTGGGCGATATCTGCCTGTGCCCCACTCCAGCGTTTCCGACGAATCCCGGTGAGCAGCGCGTTTGAGACCTCCTCCAACAAGAGTCGCGGCGCAATTAGGTCCTCCGCAGTCTCAGCCAGCCGCTGCAGGACAGCCTGGGCGGGGAGCGCAGGATCGGCTGCCGGGATAACCCAGTCGACTACGACGCTTGCGTCAACGACTGGCACGCTCTCCGGCCTGCGAGCGCGCTTCGCGGTCGCCGATCACCAAGTCGGCGGCACTCTCGCCGCTGCCACGGCCGCCGTGCGTCGCTCGAACACGCTTCGCCCAGTCCGCTAGGCCTATCGCGTGTCGCGAAGTTCCGTCGCGCACCACCACAGCGTCGATCTCAGCCCGATCCAGCAGTAGGCGGTTGCCGTGTCGACGAGCCCTTACTCGTCCCGTCCACACCCAACGCCTGATCGTCTCCGGGTGGCGTCCCAGAAGCCGCGCCGCGTCGCGCACGCTAATCGAACTCTCGGCGACATCCTTGGGATCGGGCACAGTCCAAGTCTACTACAACACAGCAACAGCGTGTCGTAGTAGATGATCAGACCGGCGCTCACAATAGTCACCGCTTGCGGCGGTTCAGCAGCATTCGTCCGCCCGCCAGATAAGCGGCTTCACGCGCACGCTGGGCCAGCGGGAGACGCAGCGCGCCGCGCGAGTCCCCCGGTCGCGAGGGGGGGCGTGGCGCGGCGATCCAGCGGGTGAGTGGCGCGGCCATCCGCTCCCAGCTCTGCTGCTCGGCTGCCGCTGCCAGGCGCGCCGAGTAGCTGTCGCGGCCGCTCTCCAGCACCTGCTCCAGCGCCGTCGCCAGAGCGTGGACGTCGCGCGGCGGCGCCACCGCGCCCAGGTGCTCGCGCGCGACGTAGTCGGCGAGGTCGTCGCCGGAGGTGCAGACGACCGGCACACCCGCCCAGAAGCAGTCGAGCAGGCGCGTGCGGTAGGCGAAGCGAGTCTCCAGGTGCTCGGCGTGGGCGGAGATCGCGCAGTCGGCCTGCGTCAGCCATGTGCCGCGCTGCGCGTAGGGCACCCAGCTGTCGTGAAAGTGCACGACCGAGCCCAGCAGCCCGAGCTGCTCGGCCAGCGCGCGCGCCTCGCGCGTGCTCTGTGCCGCCGCCGGATGGTCTGGCGCGCCACCCATGAACACGAGGCGCAGCCGCGGGCGCCGCTGCACCACCTCGGCGACCGCGCGGATCGCCGTCGGCGCGTCCAGCCAGCGCCAGATCCCGCCGTTCCACAGCACCAGCTCGCTGTCGTCATCGAGCGCCGCGATCGTCTCTCGCGGGCCACCGCCCAAGCTCGGCACCGGCGGCTCGCGCGGCGCGCCGAACGGCACCAGGTCGATCGTCTCGCGCAGGCTCGGATCGCCGTCGTACAGCTGCGGGCCGATCAGCCGCAGCGCGAGCATCGCGCCGAGCCACAGGTCGCGCTGAGACTCGCTGGCGCAGATGAAGTTGTGCCCCGTGCGCAGCGCCGCGTGCAGGCGGTCGAGCGTCGTCGCCGTCAGCTGCCGCCGCGCTGGGCCAAAGCCCCCGGCCGCGAGCTCCAGCGTCTCCAGCGTCTCCGGGCAGTACAGGTCGATCACGATTCGCGCCGAGGAGCGCTTCAGCCAGCGATCGACCAGCGGCCACTGCGGATGGGCCACGACCGTGTCGGCCTGCGCGATCAGCTCTCGCAGCCCGCCGGGCGCGTGCGCGCGGAAGGCGATCAGGCGGACCCCCTCCAGCTCGCGCTGCTCGCTGCCGCCGTGCGCGACCGTCACCGACGCGCCGGCGCTCAGCGTCCGCGCGAGCTCCCAGCAGCGGATGCCCAGGCCGGCCATCTCCTCGCCGACCGGGTCGGCGCAGATGAACAGCACGTCCGGCTTGCGCGCGTCGGCGGCCGGCGCAGCTTGCACGTTCGGCGCGCGCGCGTCGGCGGCCGGCGCGGCTTGCACGTTCGGCCCGCGCGCGTCCGCGGCCGGCGCGGCTTGCACGTTCCGCGCGGGCGAGGGCTCAGGCGCTGCGCCGGGCATACACCCCCCGCCGCATCTGAAGCGAGTCGCGAAAGCCGATCGACGCGTCGATCGCCTCGGCCGGTGGGCGTGCCAGGGGCGGCAGTCGCCGAGCGGCGCGCCAGCCCTCCAAGCGTCCGCGCAGCGCCTGGAGGTCGCCCGAGATCGCCAGATCGGCGAGCACGACGACGGCCTCGGTGGCCAGTGCGCGTGGCGCCGTGCGTCCGCGCAGCAGGCCGTAGCGCCTGAGCATGTAGCCGCGCCCGAAGCCGCCGTTGCGCCGCTGGCGCGCCGAGCGGTGGCCGTGCGTCGCCGAGCCGAGGTGCACGCCGACCGCGTCGGTCGACACGACCGACCGCCAGCCTGCGCTGCGCAGGCGCAGGGCCAGGTCGAAGTCCTCCATATAGGCGAAGATCGACTCGTCCAGGCCGCCGACCTGCTCCCACGCCGAGCGGCGGTAGGCGGCGGCCGTGCCCGCCGGTCCGGCCAGCAGCGGACGCTCGCGCTGCGCCTGCTCGGCGCCGAGCCCCTGCAGGCGGGGAAAGCCGCCGAGCACCGCATCGGCGGCGAGTCCCGCGCTGTCGATCAGCCGCTCGCCCGGCTGCAGCATCAGCGCGGCCACCGAGCCCAGGCGCGGATCGTCTGCCAGCGGGGCAACGAGCCGCGCGAGGAAGTCGGGGCGGGCGTCGACGTCGTTGTTCAACAGCACGACGATCTCACCCGACCCGGCCGCCACGCCGCGGTTGCACGCCTCGGCGAAGCCGTGGTTCTGGGGCAGACGCTGCAGCGCGACGGCGGGCCAGTCGGCGGCGACGCGCTGGAATGTCTCGTCGGTCGATCCGTTGTCGATCAGGATCACGCGGTGCTCGGTCGTCTGGGCGTGCAGATGGCGCAGGCAGCTGTCGGTCAGGTCGTAGCGGTTGTAGGCGACGATCACGACGTCCACGGAGGGCGGCACGCGCCCATCGTATTGTCCGGTCCTTGAGTGGCGTGCGTCCTCACATCGCCCTGAACCTGATCTTCCTCGTCCCGGGCGAGACCGGCGGGATGGAGATCGCCGCGCGCGAGCTGATCCCGGCGCTCGTGGCGGCGGCGCCGCAGGGGATGCGCTTCAGCGCCTTCGTCAACCGCGAGGCGTCTGGCGCCGGCGTCGGCGACCTGCGCGAGCAGCTGCCGCTGGTGACGGTGCCCGTGCACGCGCGCCGGCGCGTGCAGTGGGTGCTCGGCGAGCAGACGCTGCTGCCGTTGATGGCCGCCCGCGCGAAGGTCGACCTCGTGCACAGCCTCGCGAGCACCGCGCCGCTGTGGGGCCCCTTTCGCCGGGTCGTCACGGTGCACGACCTGATCTACGCGCGCTTTCCCGAGGCGCACGCAGGCCTGCGTGAGAAGGGCATGCGCGTGCTCGTGCCGGCGGCCGCTCGCCGCTCGCATCGGGTGATCACCGATTCGCTGAGCACGCGCGCCGACCTGATCGACCTGCTCGGCCTGCCCGCCGAGCGCATCGACGTCGTGCCGCTCGGCCTCGGCGCCGTGCGCCGCGCCGAGCCGCTCGGCGAGGCCGACGTGCGCGAGCGCCTGCGCCTGAGCGCCCGCCGCGTCGTGCTCAGCCTGTCGGCCAAGCGCCCGCACAAGAACCTGCTCGCGCTGATCGGAGCGCTCGCGCGGATCCCCGCCGCCGAGCGGCCGGTGCTCGTGCTCGCCGGCTACCCGACCGAGCACGAAGCCCGGCTGCGCGAGCGCGCACAGACGCTCGGCGTCGACGACGACGTGCGCTTCCCCGGCTGGCTGTCAGACGCCGAGGTCGAGGGCCTGTGGGCGATCGCCGACGCGTTCGTGTTCCCCTCGCTGTACGAGGGCTTCGGCCTGCCCGTGCTCGAGGCGATGGCGCGCGGGGTGCCGGTCGCCTGCTCGAACGCCTCCTCGCTGCCGGAGGTCGCCGGCGACGCCGCGCTGCTGTTCGACGCGCACGACGAGGCGGCGATCACCGACGCGCTGAGGCGGCTGCTGGCCGAGCCGACGCTGGCCGAGCGCCTGCGCGCCGCCGGGCGCG
>JADGPP010000148.1 GCA_017882375.1 Solirubrobacteraceae bacterium
GGCTCTCTCGACCAGAGCAACCACTCATGACAAACGGCCGCGCCGGCTCCACACCGGCGCGGCCGTTCTTACGTCCACGACTTTTTCCGCGGCAAGTAGCTAGCCCGATCCACATACTGAGATTCTACGCGGATGGGGCGAGGCCCCAGGACGCCGTTTGGCGTGTGGGCTCGATGTCGGCGAACCTGGACCTCGTGCGCTCGATGTACGCGGCATGGGAACGCGGCGACTACAGGAGCGTTGAAGGCTTCGTACTGCGCGCGTGCGACGACGACTCGTTGCCGTCGTGCTGCGCATCGCCCGCGCGATAGTGACGGACGTCAAGGTGGCGCCTGACTTCCGGGAGGAGCGAGCGTTTCGATTCGCCACATACGCTCGCAACTTCCGGGCCCGTACGCATCTGTGGTGCGGTACGGCTGCTGGCATGGCTTGACGTACTGGACCGAAACCCGCAGGGCGCCTGGCCTCAGCGTGCTCGGGGCATACCCTCGTAATGAAGGGGTCCGGGGTTCGAGTCCCCGCGTCGGCTTCGAGATATCCGAGGTCTACCTATCGGGATGGCATCCGTGCTGCTTCTCGCGCAAAGCGCTAGCTGGCCGGCCTGCTCGAAGGAGTGTCGCTAGTCGTCTCAATCCAGGAGCGTGAGCCGTGCGCAGCGAGGCGCTCGCATTCGGGCGAAAACACAACCTATTTGCGTGCTTGTGTTACGCTCCGGCTCGCCACCTTCCAGCCCGGCGGTCGCCGACCGCCGGGCTGCTTGAGGGGCCAGCGATAGACGAAACTCGACAGCGTCGATTGAGGGCCGGGACACGCCCGATTTCGCCTGGCTAAGCGTCAGCGCCTGCCTCTTTGCGCCTTCACGACCGGGCTTGGTTTCTTGCGCACCGCGGGCCCGCTCACTCAAGTGGAGGGTGCGCCCCCGTCTGCGGAGTCCGGAACGTCATAGCGGGCGACCGTGAAGGCGATCAGCACCGGCACAGTCAACGCGAAGACCAGGAGCGAGAGCGTGAGCACGATCAGCGGGCCGCCGCTCGTGTTGTTGCGCAGGAACACGTACTCGATCAGCCCCGCGATTGTCGCGTAGGCCAGCAGCGCCCAGCGGGCGACCTCTAGGAAGCGCCCCCAGGCGAAGTCCTCCGTGCGCCGGAGGGCCACCATGTTGCCGATCAGCAGCAGCGCCGAGACCGCCAGAAGCGCGATGGCCGGGCCGAGTGATACGTGCTCGGGAAGGTGGGCCGAGAGGTAAATGACGGCGGCGACGATCAGCGACAGTGACAGCATCCCGAGCTGCGTGACCGGGGGCAGGCGGCGCTCTTCGCTCATCCGGTCGCCATCCGGGTCATGATCACGAGAGTTGCCACCTGCATCAAGCCGGTAGCCCCAGCCGTGTAGATGAAGCGCTTCATCAGTCGCTCGATCACCTCGGGATTGGGCCTGGGCTTCTTCATCTCGGTAAGCACTGCGATGTTCGCCGGCTCGAGCAGGCCGAGCGCGATAACCGCCATGGCTCCTACAACTATGAAGCTCGCCACTACCCAGCCGTGGAACTGATAGCTGGTGAGGTTGGATTCGAGCTTGGTGGCCAGCTGCCAGCCCGCCGCCAGCGTGACGGCGACTGCCGTCGGCATGATCAAGACCATCTTCGGCATCAGCCGGGTGGCGACCTCGACCCGGGCGGGGATCGAGAGTTTGCCGAGGATCGGCCCGATCACAAAGCCGAGGAACAGGTCGATTATCGTCCAGGACGCGCCCGCCACGACATGCAGGAACATCAGGGGCCACGTGTCGTCGACCGCGATCGCGACGATGAGGAGCACGAGCACGAGCGCGACGACCGGGAGCCCCGCGCGCGGGACGATCTGGAAGTCCGGGCGCTCCATCACCGCCGGGGGTGCACCTAGGGCGAGGGCTCCCGGAGGCGCCTGGGGAGAGGCTGTCGTGTGCGCCATGCGGAGAATCTATCGAGCCGGCCGACGCAGCGCCAAGGCCAGCGGCTCTAGACCATTGTGAAGGATCCCGATGTGCTGGGCGATCGCGATAGCGTCGAAGCCGCGCTACGAGACCTCGAACAGCGCAACCTCGTCTACAGCACGTGGGAGGAATTGGGCGAGCCCGGCCAAGAGTCCGCGATGGGCCATTGGTGGGCAATCACGGATGAGGGATGGGACTTGCTCGGGCTGATCAAGTCTCCGCGGTATCACTGAGCCGGGCCCTTGGCGTAGACGCCAGCGGGTTGGTTCATCCGTGATGAGGAAGGCGCTGCTCCTTTGGGCCAGCGTCCGGGAATGTCCCTCGACGTCCGAGTTCAGCCTCTCAAGCCCTCAGGCCGGCGGTCTGTACGCGGCGAAACCGTTGCGAGAGTCCTCGACGCGAGAGAACCCCAAGGAGTCGAATGCTTGGCGAACGGCATCTGTCGCGCTGGCACCGAACACTTCGATGATGCTTACTGGCGGGTCGTGGCTCAGCGCGCCGTGATGTAGCTCGACGTCGTCGACGACCGAGAGAAGGTCACGCTCGGGGCTTCCCATTCCGTTGAACACCGTGATGCCGCTCTCAAGTGGATCGGTCTCAACGGCGGGTCGGGCGCTCCAAATCCTTTGCGCGATGGGCTCGGTCTTCGGCGTGCGGAGTGCCCACACGTGACGCGTAATGGCAATCTCGTTGAGGGTTGATGCGAACTCGTCTGAGAGCACGATCGCGATCCGGTGTCCTGGATCCATGGTCGTAATGCTAACCCCGCCCTATGGGAGCGCAGCCAGCACAGAACCGCAGCCTGGGCAAGGATGCGGGAATGGCGCTGGCGAGGCCCGCCTGTCGGGCAAGACGACGGGGCTGCGTGATCGCCTGAGATTAGGATTGACGAATGGCCTCACTCACGAAGGAGATCGTGGACTCTTACGGCGCTCTGACCGAGGTACGCGAGAGCGAGAGGCTGGGCGACCATGACCTCAGGTCGTTGGCGCTTGGGTTCGAGCACGGCGCGGTACTTCTCAGCGCGGTGGGAGAAGATGACACGATTGCGATCAGCGCCTTGCCCGCTGCTTATGGAGAGGACGTGTCGCAGGAGCTGCCGTGGAGCGACGCTATCGGCAGAGCGCTGATCTGGCTGTGGCCGCTGACGAATCAGCAAGGCTACGAGGACGGATGTCAGCTTGAGTTCGGCGCAGCGAGACGCGAAGGTCAGCCAGACGGCGATCGCCTTTGCGTTCAGTTCATGGTTGCCGCCTCTGGCCTCCGTATTTGCATGGTCAGCGAGTGGCTAACGCGTCCGTAGAGGCAGTGCCTGCCTGGGCGAGTGTTCGGGAATGTTCCCTGACGGGGCCCAGGGACTAACGTGGGGCTGCAGCGTTAGCGCGGAACGATAGGCGCCACCGTCGGGGGCAGCGACCCGGCGGATCGCGCTAGCAGAACACGACGATGTAGAAGGATGAGTTTGTGAGGGTGGAGCCAGCGAACGTTTCGACCTGCACTGTGTTGGCGCTCGGGTACCCGTTGGGGAAGGTGAAGCCGGCTCCGGTCAGATCGACGATTGCTGGGCCGACCTGTCTTCCGGTGCTCCCTCCGGGTGTCCCGAAGTTGGGTACCGCGCCTTGCGTGGCAAGCGCCGCGCAGTGCGTGATGTCCTGACCGAAGTTGACGCGGTAGGCACCTGTCGCGATCGATACCGCGGCGACGCCGGGGCTCGACGTGTTGATCGTGCCTTCTTCCCTCACCTGCGCAAACAGCTTCGTCGCGGGAGCGCCCGCGGCGCCTGGCGTTCCCTGTGTCCCTGGCGTTCCCTGTGTCCCTGGCGTTCCCTGTGTCCCTGGCGTTCCCTGCGCTCCCTGTAGCCCCGCCACGTTCCATGTCAGATGACTGTCGTGACGCGCGCACTTGTGGGCGACATAGAGGCCGCCGCCGCTGTGGTGCACGCAGGCGACGATGGGCGCCGAGGAGCCGGTGGCGGCGGCGTAGGCGCCACCTGAGGCGGCCAGGGCAAGCGCAGCGAGCGCGACGCCCATGGAAGGAGAGACATGCATGCCCCTCACGAGAGATCCTCCCTTTCAGAAATCCAGCAAGCCCAGCGCCCGCCACGATCGCGTCGAGCATAGACCACGGGCTATCGCGAACGCGAGCCGCCTCGCCGGCGCCTCGGCCGCGCGAGAGGACGCCCTGAGCTGGGCGAGCATGATGTCTCTCGAAGACCCAGCGCTAGCGCTTTGCCATGGCGAAGCGAGCGCCTCGCGCGTAGGAGCACGGACGAGTGCCGCTCGTCCTGAGCGGTCACGGCGCGGCAGACGGTGGCGCGCGAGTGCTCGTCAGCGAAAACAAGCGTTCCATGACGGTCACCATGCGGGCCGGACTTCGTCGTGGCTCCTTCATCGGCCAAGAGAGCCTTCAC
>JADGPP010000086.1 GCA_017882375.1 Solirubrobacteraceae bacterium
CACCCATGCCGCGGCGCCTGCGGCTCCGTGTTCATTCCAGGCCTCGAAGGCGCGGGTCACAAGCCACGCGTCTGGGTCCGAGGTGGCGAGCTGCGGGAGCTCGTGCTCCTCGTGCCACAGCCTGGGCAGCAGTCCACGATGCGGGTCGTGCTCGCGCTCTGAGAAGAGTGTCTGGATGCCTTCTTCTACCGCCGTCTTGACCTCGTCGCGGACCGTCCGCGCAGCCGCGTCGTCGTCGCCGGCGTCACCGTATCCGCTGGCGTCGACCGGCTCTCCGAACCAGAAGTACAGCCGTTCGGGCCTGGGCAGCAGCGTCGGACCGATGCCGCGGACGAGGGGTGGCAGCGGAAGCCCCACCAGACGCCGCATCAGCGCCGAGACCTGCGCCGCGACCGGCGTCCGGCTGTCGGCCACCACGTGGAGCATCTCCTCGGCTCCGACGGCGGCAAACGGGACGATCGGGTAGCCGAACTCAATCGCCAGCCGCGCGAACCCCAGACGCTCCTTCCAGATCAGCTGGTACTCCTGTCCCCGTGCCTTGAACACCTCGTCGGCTCCGCCTGGGAACACCAGGATGTTCTGCCCGTCACGCATCAGGGCGCGCACGTTCTCACGGGTGCCGCGTACCATCCCTCCCATCGTCAGCAGGTCGCGCCACACTGGGATCGCGTAGTGGGCGTGATCGCCGAGCCCGAGGACGATGATTCGCCGGCGGGTCCACAGCTCGCTTATCATGAACGGCAGATCGAGGAACGAGTAGCGAGTGTGGTTGCCCACGAACAGGACGGGCCGGTGCGGGATGCGCTCGAGCCCCAGCACCTTCGGTTGAGTGACCCGTCTGAACGGCGCAAGGATCGAAGCCAGCCGGTCCATCTGGCGCGGGTCGGGCGCCCGCGGCAGCGCTGAGCTCTTCTTCTGGGGCACATCCGTCATCGCCGATGCGCTGACGGTGGTTGCAGCGCGGCCGGGTTGA
Organism: Solirubrobacteraceae bacterium; assembly: GCA_017882375.1. Taxonomy (GTDB): domain Bacteria; phylum Actinomycetota; class Thermoleophilia; order Solirubrobacterales; family Solirubrobacteraceae; genus Palsa-744. The sequence continues at coordinate 974 of JADGPP010000086.1, forward strand.
GTGCCGAGGTTGCCGCAGCGAGCCCGTTCGAGGCGCCGCCGTTCAAGGCGCCGGTCACGATGGCGACAAGGCTCACGCGCGGGCGGTGGTGGCCGTACGGTCGGCTGGTATCGCCCAAGCGGGGCGGCCGGGCTGAGGCTTGACGATCGGGAAGCCGGTCAGGAGGAAGCGCGGCAGCGGCGGGCCACCCCACTGGTTGATCGTGCTGGGATGCATCGACCAGTTCTTGGGCTGGTAGTGGTCGGCGGTCATCTGGGCGATCTCCGAGCAGCACTCGATCATCGCTCCGTCCTCGTCGTGGAGGTAGAGGAACTGGTTGTTGCCGGGTCCGTGGCGGCTGGGGCCCCAGATGCACTTGCGGCCACTGCGTGCCTTGAGCCGGTCGGCGACGCGGCCGAGCGCATTGAAGTCGCTCCACTGGTAGGCGTAGTGGGAGAGCTCCGAGCGGGGGGCGAGGGTGAGGGCGATTCCGTGGTGGTCCTCGTTGCAGTGCCACCAGGAGGCCAGGAACCCCATCCGGTCGCTGAAGCGAAACCCGAGGCCGTCGGTGAGGAAGCGCTCCTCGGCGCGGTGGTTGGCGACCTTGCAGGAGATGTGCTCGAACTTCATCGGCCGATCGCCGGGCGGCGGAGCGTCGACGGTCTCCATGCCGCAGAACAACTTGTAGACATGGCCGGCTGGTGACTTGACCTTCAGAGCGCGGTCGATGCCGGGCTCGCCGTCGTAGATGCCGCCGAGCATCGTGCCGCCGGCGGCGGTCAAACGCTTGGCGGCGCCCTCGAGGGTGGCTGAGTCGGGTACTTCGAGCGCGAGGTGCTCATAGCCGCGGTTCACTCGGTCCTCGATCACGATGAGCTCGTGGTGGCGCTCGTTGCAGGTGAGGTAGCTGGCGCCAGCCAGGCGCTCGGTCTCGACCATGCCGATGACCTGCTCCTGGAACTCGACGGCGGCGTCGAGGTCTTTGACGTGGAGGGCGATGTGTCCGATGCGGGTAACCATGATCAGATGTGTTCCTTGGTGGTGGTGTGGGACAGGATCCGGGCGAGCCGGCTCGCCGGGCGGAAGGCGTCGGCCTGCTCGTCGAGGAACGCCTCGACCGGACGCGGAGGCCGACCGGTCAGACGCTCAACGTCGTTCGTCGCCACGCCGTCGCTTCCGGCGGCGAAGTAGGCGGCCATGCGTGCCGCGTGCTCGACCTCGAACGCCGGCAGGCCGCGGCGGCGCATGACACGGGCGGTGAGCTTGACGGGCACCTTGAGATGACGGACGCCGAGGTAATCGGCGATCCTCTCAAAGTTGACCGGGCGCGGACCCGTCGGCTGCCAGGCGCGCTCGCCGGCTTCGTCATCGAGCAGAACCGCGGCCGCGCAGGCGGCGACGTCGCGGACATCGACCATCGCGATCGGCGCCCTTCCAAACGGGGAGGCGAGCACGCCGGTGGCGGCCACGGTCGGTGCCACCGTCTCGAGCAGGTTCTGCATGTAGAAGGATGGGCGCAGGAAGATGAACTGCATCCCCGAGCGCTCGATGCGCTGCTCGCCGCGCCAGTGTGCGACGGCGGTGGGCGTGGGGCCGTTAGGGCCGAGTGAGGGGGCGCTGCCGGAGATCTTGACGACCCGCCGCACACCTGCAGCGACCGCCGCGTCGATGATCGCGGCTTCGTGCTGTTCTTGGTTTGGGCCGTGCGGGGCGAGAAGCAACATTCGTTCGACACCCTCGAGCGCGGCCGACAGCGTCGCCGGCGCCTCGAGATCGGCGTGCACCGCCGGCAGCGGTAGGCCGACGTCCGGCCGGCGCACGAGCGCGCGAGCTTCGATGCCGCGCCCTGCGAGCTCCGCGGCGACGTGGCGGCCGACCCGCCCGGTCGCTCCGAGCACGGCGATCATCCGACCACCTCGACCCGGGCGGGTGGAGCGATGCGCCGCCAGGCCTGGAGTGCCGAACCCACATCGTCGGGCCCTCCGCAGGCGAACACGTAGCGGTCCGGGCGCAAGAGCGCCCAGGTCAAGCCCCGAGCTCTCAGCCACTCGCCGTCCTTACCGGGGTCGAACACCGATATGCCGGCGTCTTGAAGCAGTGCTCGCGAGGTCTCATCGATCGTCACGGCCGACCAGGTCGAGCCCAGCCGATCGTCGAGGCGGCCGGTCTGCGGAAACAGCGTCCCGACCGTGCGGCGCATCGGGATGCGGGCCGGGCGCGTCGCGAACGCGCCCTCGCAGTAGGTCGGCAGCGGCTTGACGTTCTCGGCCAGCAGGCGCTGCACTCGGGTGCCCTCGACCGCACACAGCCAGCCGTCGCGGGCGCGCACCCGCCAGGGACGGGTTGACTGGACGAGCCCGCCGATCAGGCGCGCCAGCCGTTGCATCGCGGCGACGTGGGGGCGGCGCTCGCGCTCGTAGGAGTCGATTAGAGAAAGCGGGGCGCCGTCCAGGACATCGGCTAGCTTCCACGCGAGGTTGCCGGCGTCCCGCGCGCCGGAGGAGAACCCTTGGCCGGCGAACGGCGGCATCAGGTGCGCGGCGTCGCCGGCGAGCAGCACGCGGCCGCGGCGCCAGCGTGCGGCCATGCGCGTGTGGAACGTGTAGACCACCGCCCGCTCGATCTCCGCGCGCTCGCCCTCGAGCCATTCCGCGACCGCGCGCTCGACCGCTGCGGGCTCCAGGTGCGGCGCGGGATCCTCGCCGGGGTGCAGCATCCACTCCCAGCGATGGCGGCCTGGGGACATCGGCAGCGTGACCGTCGGCCGCGCGGCACGCCCGACGAAGTGCGGGTGGGGAATCCTCGCCAGAGGGCGGTCTACGAGGGCGTCGACGACGATCCAGCGCTGCGGCGCTGTGCGGCCCTGGAAGGGGATCTGCAACCGTGCGCGAACTGCGCTGTTCGCGCCGTCGCAGCCCACCAACCAGCGGGCCGAGATCAGCGCGGAGCGTCCGCCGGCCACGGGACGCGCGTAGACGTCGACATGATCGGCGCGCCGATCGACCGTTTCCAACGCCAGACCGCGACGCACCTCGACCGTCGGCCGGTCGTCCAGGGCGGCGAGCATCGTGCGCTCCATCGCCGGCTGGTTGATCGACACCAGCGGCGGGTGACCAAGGCGCCCGCTCCGCGCCCGGAACACCTCCACGGCGCGGCCGGCGGCCGTGATGATGCTCGCGCCCGGCTGAACCTGGGCGTCGGCCAGCACCGCCCGATCGAGCCCGACGGATTGGAAGATGCGCAGAACCTCGTCATCGATCACCGCCGCGCGCGGCAGCGTGTACGGCTCGTGCTCGCGGTCAATCGCGAGCGTCCGCACGCCGTAGTCGCCCAGCAGCAGCGCCAGCAGCTGACCCACAGGCCCGAGGCCGCAGATGATCACGTCGTACTCGACCACCGGCTCAGACGGGTACGGCCGCGAGGTTGATGCGGTTGGTGAGCGTGCCGATGCCGTCGATCTCGATCTCGACCGTCTGACCGGGCTGGATCCAGCGGTCGAGCTCAAGACCGCAGCAGCCCGGCATCGTGCCCGTGGAGATGACGTCCCCTGCGTCTAGGCGCTCACCGGCGGAGGCGTAGGCGAGCATCGCGCCGAGCGTGTGCTGCGGGTTCGCGGTCCTGCCCTCGCACCAGAGCTCGCCGTCGACTCGCACCCGCCCACGCATCGCCGTCCAGTCGGGAACTGCGTCAGCCGTCACGACGTCGCAGCCGATCGAGTTGGCGAACGTCTTGGCCTTGATCACCGGCCCGAAGATGTTTCGTCTGGCGTCGTCGGCCTGGATGTCGCGCGCACTCCAGTCGTTGAGCACGAACCAGCCGCCGACCGCGTCGAGCGCCTCCTCGGGCGTGGCGTCAACCAGCGGCCTGGCGAGCACGCACGCCAGCTCGAGCTCGAAGTCGAGGAACTGGGTGTGCGACGGCCACCACATGTCCTCGCCGTCTGCGAGCACCGAGGTGTGGTTTGAGACGTAGAACGTCGGGGCCTCCCGGAACCGAGCGTTCGGCTTGAGCTTTGGGAACGGCCTCCCGGTCAGCCGCTCGAAACCCAACACCACCTTCGCCGCGGGAGCCGGGTAGAAGTTCTTGACCAGCATCCGGCTCGAGTCGATCACGTGGCGCTCCCAGAGCATGAACGCGCGGATCGAGCGCGGTCGAAACGGCAGCCCCGCCGTCCTCGGATCCGCCTCGACGGCGTCTCTCGCGGCGATTGCTGCGGTGGCCCGCTCGCGTGCCGACGCGCCCTCAGCCAAGAAGGCCAGCAGGTCGCGCTCGCCAGGCAACCGAACCCACCGGTCGCGGTCCGGGTCGTGGGCGATCAGCCCGTCTGAGGTGGTGCGTAGCTTCATGTCGTCGGATCTCCGGGTCTGGTGGATGGACGTCAGGCGGGCAGCAGCTCGCGCGCCGCGGCGGCGGCGCGCGGCGGCAGGTACTGCCCGGGGTCGTGCGCGCGCAGGGCGACGTCGATCACGACGCGCATCAAGTCAGCAAGGCGGGAGCGAGGAATCTCAGACGCGGCGGTTGGAGAGTCCTCATTGCTCACATTGACGATCGTAGCCAATACTGATAAGGGCGTCAATCATGACGCGACGATCTCTGCCGGTGGTGCCCTCGCTGTCGGTGAATCTGTACGCGGACGACGTGCTCGCAGATTCCCGCGACGTGTTCGCGCGCATCCGCGAGGCCGGTCCGGTCGTCTGGCTGCCGCGGCGCCAGATGTACGCGATTGGCCGCTTTGCAGACGTGCGGGCCGCGCTGCGCAACGACGCGGTGTACCGCAGCGGGGCGGGCGTAGCGGCCAATCGACTGAGCAACCACCTCGGTCGCCACACCACCCTGTTCAGCGACGACGAGGCACACACCCGGCGCCGCAAGGTGCTGATGCGCTCGCTTGCGGCGAAAGCGCTCGTTGACATCGAGCCGCAGGTCGATGCCCGAGCCGACGCGCTGATCGAACGACTCCTCGCCACCGACTGGTTTGAGGCAGCGACCGACTTCTCCGCGCATCTTCCAATCGGGGTCGTGGCGGAGCTCGTTGGGGGGCCGGAGGGCGGTGAGCGACTGCTGCGGTGGGCTGCGGCAACCTTCGACGCGCTCGGACCGATGAACCGTCGCGGGCTGCGCTCAGCCCGGATCTCGTTCGGCCTGCTCCTTTACACGCTGCGCCTCGGCGCGGCCGGGGTCTCGCCGCGGAGCTGGGCCGCAGCCGTGTTCGACGCCCGCGACCGGGGTCAGATCAGCACGCGACAAGCCCGGGGTCTCGTGATCGACTTCGTCGCGCCGTCGCTCGACACCACGATCCTCGCCTCGACCCACCTGCTGTGGGTGCTCAGCCGCCACGCCGACGGGTGGGATGAGATCGTCGCCGACCCCTCTCTGATTCCCGCCGCAGTGGTCGAGAACGTCCGGATCGCGTCGCCGATCCGCGGATTCACGCGGCGCCTCTCGCACGACCACGAGATCGACGGCACGCCACTACCGCGGGGCTCGCGAGTGGTGCTGCTGTTCGGCGCCGCAAATCTCGACGAGACGCGCTTCCCAAGTCCCGAGAGCTACGACATCCAGCGGCCCAACGGCGCGCACGTCGGTTGGGGAAACGGGCCGCACGCATGTGCCGGCGCCAACCTCGCCAATCTCGAGATGCAGGCCCTGCTGCGCGCGATGGCCCCCACATCCGCCGTATGGCCACCAGCAACCCCACTCGGCTGCGCAACAACACACTCCAGGGCTTCAGCGGGCTCACCGCCCGCTTCAGCTAGCAACCAGCCGGCTTAGGAGACCGGTGCCGGGACCTGCGGCATCGGCCGCCGCGCCACCTCGGCTGCGTCCTTCCCCGACAGGCCAAACATGCGCAGCACTCCCTCGGCATGGTGGCGGTCGGCGTCCTTTGGTGCACGGCCATCCAGAACGTCGCCCATGACCCCGAGAAGCGCGCCGCCCGCGGCGAACAGCGCGACGCGCTTGTTGGCAACGCGGAAGCGACCTGCTCTGATGCCGCGCTCGAGGTCCCGCTGGGCGAACGGGCCGAGCGCCCTCAGGCCGATCTTCTGCGACGCGTCGAGGCGGATCAGCAGCCATCCCCACTCAGGATCGCTGCGGGCGAGGTTCACGAAGTAGCGGTGCGCCGCGGCGACCACCTCTGCCGGGTCATCAAGGTCGGCCGTGACGGAGGCGACTGCGTCACCCTGGGCGGCAACGGTCTCCTCGACGACGGCTTCGACGATCGCCTCCTTGGAGTCGAAGTGGTTGTAGAAGGAGCCGAAACCGACATCCGCCTCGTCGGTGATCTCGTTGATCCGAGTGTTCTCGACGCCCTGGCGGGCAAACAGCGCGCGCGCGGCGTCGAGCAGCTTCCTGCGCGTCTGCTCGCGACGGCGCGTGTGGCGATCGGGACGCGGCGCGGTGTGCATCTCGACAGAGGAAGCTGCCTCGCCGCTAGCTGCATCGCTGCTCATATATGATAATCCTATCAGCGGATTCCCTGCACGGAGCACCGCCGATCGCGTGAACGGACACCCCGCATCAGATCGTCACCGCGCGCATTCTGAGAAGTAGGATCATCGTCATGGGCGGCGCGAAGCGGGTGGTTGCCATCCCCGGCGAGGATGCCGCCGCGGAGGCCTTTTCAGCAACTATGGTCCTTCTCGAGAATTTCTCGCTGGACATAGACTGGTCGTATCCACCGGTCGGGGCGGCCGCGATTCAGATGCACGGCGAGGCCTTTCCGGCACAGGCAAGGGCGGCGATCGACGAGTCTGACGCGGCGCTGTTCGGCGCGACGAGCGGCGCGAGCGCGGGCGCGCTCTTCTACTTGCGTTGGGGCCGCCAGACGTTCGCCAACGTGCGCCCGACGCGATTCACCCAAGGTGTTGGGAGTCCGCTCGCATCTCCCGAGGGGATCGATCTCGTAATTGTGCGCGAGAATCTCGAGGATCTCTATGTCCTCAGCGAGGGCGCCATTCAAGACCTCGCGCCGTTGGGGCTTTGGAGCACCACTTGGCAGAAGCCGGTGGTCGATCTCGGGCCCGGCGCCTACGCGCTGAAGGTGATCACCGACCGTGGCTGCGAACGCGTTGCCAGGTTCGCCTTCGATTTGGCGCGTCGGCGCAAGGCGCAGGGCCGGGCGGGCAAGGTCACCTGCGCCACCAAGCACAACCTGCTCTTTCGCACCGACGGGCTGTTCCGCGAGGTTGCCGAGCGTGTGGCCGGCGAATATCAGGACATCGAGTTCGAGGTGCTGATTATCGACGATTTCGCGAATCGTCTGGTCGGCCGGCCGCAACAGTTCGATGTCGTGCTGCTTCCTAACCTGTACGGGGATGTGCTGTCGGACGCGGCGGCGGCGCTCGCCGGTGGCCTGGGGCTCGCTGCGAGCGGCTGTTACGGTAGCGACTACGCGTACTTCGAGCCGGTGCACGGAACGGCGCCGGACCTGGAGCGCCAGCGCGTCAACCCCACCGCGACGATCCTGTGCGCCGCGATGATGCTGGAGTACCTGGAGTTCGGCGAACCGGCGCAGCAGCTGGTGGCCGCGGTCGAGCGGGTCTACGCTGGTGGAACCTCACTTACCGCCGACCAGGGCGGTACCGCGTCGACCGATGAGTTTCGCGACGCCGTTGCGGCGGCTATGCGAAGTGGAGGATGAAGAGATGACTGCGCGCACGCTTGTCGAGAAGATCTGGGACGAGCACGTCGTCGCTGACCTCAGCGGCGGCCTCGATCTCCTGCACGTCGACCGCCACCTCGTGCACGATCTCTCAGGGCCGCCATCGCTCGGGATGCTCGCTGCCCGTGGCCTTGCGGTGCGCAATCCGGAGCTGACCTTCGCGATGCCCGATCACACGGTCTCGACCGCGGTTGGTCGCACCGATGCGGACACGAACGCGGGCCGCCTGCTCGTGCCCGCGCTGCGCGAGCGGACACACGCGGAAGGCATCCGGCTCTTCGACCTCGACGACGTCGAGCAGGGCATCGTGCACGTGGTCGGACCCGAGCTCGGACTAACGCTCCCGGGCGTAACAGTGCTCTGCGGCGATAGCCACACGTGCACGCACGGCGGACTCGGCGCGCTCGGCTGGGGCATCGGCAGCAGCGACCTTACACATGTGCTCGCCACGCAAACGATCGTCCAACGCCGCCCCAAACAAATGCGCGTCACCTGCTCGGGCAGCCTCGCCGCGGGGGTTGAGCCGAAGGACCTCGTGCTGCAGCTGATCGGCGAACACGGCGCCGATGGCGCATCCGGCTTCGCCGTCGAGTACGCCGGCAGCGCCATCGCGTCGATGCCGGTCGAGGGCCGCATGACGCTGTGCAACCTCACGATGGAGTTCGGAGCGAAGATCGGGATCGTCGCGCCGGATGAAGCAACGTTCGATTACGTCGCCGGGAGGCGATACGCGCCCACCGGCGCGCACTGGGACCAAGCGCTCGCCGCCTGGCGCGAGTTGTCAAGCGACGAGGATGCGGCCTTCGATCGCGAGATCGAGATCGACGCCTCTGCGGTCTCACCGCAGATCACGTGGGGCACTAGCCCGGCGCACACGATGGCCCTCGATGGCAAGATCCCCGACCCCGGACAGGCGCGGGATCCGGCGGCTCGCCTGGCCCGCAGCAAGGCGCTCGAGTACATGGGCCTGAGCGCCGGCGAGCAGCTGCTCGGGCTGCCCGTCCAGCACGTGTTCATCGGCTCCTGCGCCAACAGCCGTCTCTCTGACCTGCAGAGGGCCGCGCAGGTCGTTCGCGGCCGACACGTGGCGCAAGGCGTGCGCGCGTGGGTGGTGCCGGGATCTCAGAGCGTGCGGCGCGAGGCCGAGGCACTCGGACTCGACCGCATCTTCACCGCAGCTGGCTTCGAATGGCGCGAGCCGGGCTGCTCGATGTGCCTCGCCGTCAACGATGAGGTCGTCCCCGCGGGAGAGCGGTGCGTTTCGACAAGCAACCGCAACTTCGTCGGCCGCCAGGGGCCGGGTGCGCGCACGCACCTGTGCGGCGTCGCGACCGCTGCCGCTGCCGCGATTGAGGGACGCATCGCAGATCCACGCCCGCTTGCCCGGGTGGCCTGAGATGGAGCGCTTCACCAGCGTGCAAGGACGCGCGATCCCGCTACCGGTGCCGGACATCGACACCGACGTGATCACCCCCATCAAGCGCGTGATGCAGGGGGGCGATGCGCTCACGCGCTATGCCTTCGAGTCGCTGCGCTACACACCGGATGGAGCGCTCAACCCCGACTGCCCGCTCAATCAGGAGGTCTACCGGGACGCGCCGATCCTGCTCGCCGGCGCGAACTTTGCCTGCGGCAGCTCGCGCGAGACCGCTGTGTGGGCCGTGCGGGGCCTGGGCATCCGCTGCATCATCGCACCGAGCTTCGGCGACATCTTCTTCGACAGTTGCTTCGAGAACGGCCTGCTTCCGGTCGCGCTCCCGCAAATAGAGCTCGACGCGCTGGCTGACGAGGCGGCCGCCGGGGAGTTCAGCGTCGACCTTGAGCGCTGCGAGGTCACCACCCCAAGCGGGCGCACGATCGCGTTCGCCGTGCACCCATTGCAGCGCGAGGCCCTGCTCGCCGGCCGCGACTCGATCGAGCTCACGCTTGCACGCGAGCCGGAGATCTCGGAGTTCCAGCGGCGCGACCGCGAGCTTCGTCCGTGGGTCTACGAGCTTGCCGGTGACACGTGAGCAGAGCGCCGTGAGCGCTGGCGGTGACCATGCAGCGACCAGCGCCGCGGACGGCCGGTACGGGCGCTCGTTCACAGACGCCGCGGGCGCGCGGTTACAGGAGCTGTGCCTCACCGCGCGACGCCAGCCTCTGAGGCGAAGGCGTGAAGGGTGCCAAAACCGAGTTCCATCTGGGAGATCGGGGTCTTGGCACCTTTCGCGCACTTCCGTGGGACCGCCAAGGAATAGCGTGTCGGATTACGCGTCGTCGAGCTCGCGGCGCGCGGAGAAGTACCCCAGCGCTCCATCGCGTCTGGCGCTCACCTCGACCAACCCAGCATCGGTGAGCCATGACTCCAGCTCGGCGAGCGTGCAGCCGGGGCCGAACGAACCTCTCAGCTGCATGAGGCGCACCCACGCGTCCTGCCGCAGCCCCGCATGCTTGACCACCGCAGTTCCGCGCAGCGCACCGCCGGGGCGCAGCACGCGCGCCATCTCGGCTAGCGCGGCCGCAGGATCTGGGAAGCAGTGCAGTCCCGTGTAGCTGACGCAAAGGTCGAATGAGCCGTCTTCGAACGGCAGCGCGTTCACGTCGGCCGCTGTGAACTCGACCTGGTCCAGGCCGCGACATTGGGCCTCAGCACGAGCCCGCTCCAGCATGACCGGCGAGAGGTCGGCGGCGACGTAGCGCACGCGCTGGCCTGCCCGCAAGCCGCGGAACGCCACTCCTCCCCCACACGGAACATCAAGGATCGCGGTGTTGTCGGGCTCCTTGCCCAGCCGCGCGATGTCTTCGTAGAAGCCCGACGTGTCCATGCCCCAGATCAACCGCCCGAGCACACGCGCGACGTGCTCATGCTCCACCGCCGCGTCGTACACGGTGGCGTCAAGCCACCCGCTCCTCCAGCGCTCGCGGACGTCCGGCACGAGTGAAGCATAGACGCCAGGGGGACACGAGATTCGAGGTCGGACGAGCTGCACTCGTCAGTAGCACTGACGGTCTTCCTTCCGCATTGCTCACGCAGCGAGCGTAATCGGGCTGGGTGGGTCAGCAGCTCCTCCTCCTGAGCGGGCGTCTCGCGGACGTGGATCACACGCCTCCTTTCCGCGCCAAGCGCGTCTCAGCTCGGCGCGGATCACATGCTCGTCGCCAAAGAGAAGCAGGGCTGCCGCGACTCGTCGTGCGACGCGAGGTCGCACGTGCAACACCATAAATCTCCAGCTCCCTCACATCGCGACCCTGGAACGGCAACGCCGCCAGCTCGAAGCGACGCCGCACCGCCTTATTCCGACTTCGTCGCAAGCCCCCCTACACTCACGTCCATGTCGGGTCGGATCTGTCGCTCGCGATCCCCGGCCGCGATGCTTGCTCGTCACAGGATGGGGGCGTTATCCGACTCCTGTACATGAGCGAACCATCTCGTCAGGACCTTCTGTGGCGTTGAGCGCCGATGAGGTCGCGGGGCTCTATGACCGTCATGCAGAGGCGATCCTGGCGTTCTTGGTCCGCCGCACATGGGATCCGGAGGTAGCGGTGGACATCCTGGCCGAGACGTTCGCTGTAGCGCTCGTGGGCCGTCATCGCTTCCGTGGCCGTCGCGACGAAGCTGCGCGAGCGTGGCTGTATGGCATCGCGCGTCACGAGCTGGCCGACCATTTTCGGCGAGACGGCGCGCAGCGACGTGCGCTGGCGCGTCTTGGGATCGAGCGCCGCCCGTTGACCGATGTCGAGTACGAGCGCATCGAGGAGCTCGCTGGATCTCGCGAGCTGGGCTTCAGCCCACAGAAGCCGCTGCGCCGCGCGTTCGAGCAGTCCTCTGAGGCGGTGCGCGCGTGGATCGAGCAGCGCTACCCGGAGATCGAGCGTCG
>JADGPP010000149.1 GCA_017882375.1 Solirubrobacteraceae bacterium
ATTGACCAGAATCCCACGTCACCGCTTGCCGACGCGTGGGCGCTCTCGTATCGCGCCGTCACCGACAAGCTCGGCTGGGATGCGGAACGGAAGGCCGCCGCGGAGCCGGAATTCCAGGCGGTCAATGCGCGGCTCGCTGAATTTCCGCTCGCCCGCACCAAGCCGTTCTACGACGCCGTCGAAGCGAAAGCGAAGGGCGCGGGCGGGCTGCTCTCGATCACGATCAACCCCGAAGCCTGCAAGGGGTGCAATCTCTGCGTCGCCGTCTGCCCCGACGGCGCGCTCGTGACGGTGAAGCAGGACGAGCCCGGGCTCGACAAGCTGCGCCGCAACTGGAGCCTCTGGGAGCGTCTTCCGGACACCGACGACAAGTACGTGAACGTGTCGAACGTGGACGAAGGGATCGGAGTGCTCTCGTCGCTCCTGCTCAAGAAGGACACATATCGCTCGATGGTGGGCGGTGACGGCGCGTGCATGGGGTGTGGCGAGAAGACCGCCGTGCATCTGATCGTTTCGGCGATCCACGCGTCGATGCAGCCGCACGTAACACAGTTCGTAACACGACTCGACGCGCTGATCAACGCGCTCGATCAGCAGGCACGCGACCTGCTATCGGCCGGCGCCGACCTCGACGCCGCGGCATCCGCGAAGGGGTCGGTCGCCGTCCCTGTCGATGCAACCAAGGCTGAGCGGCTGCGCCTGCTCAACAGCGCGCTGCACGACCTGCGCGACCTCAAGTGGCGCTACGTCGAGGGACCGAGCGGCAATGGCCGCGCGTCGCTCGCCATGGCCAACAGCACCGGCTGCTCCTCCGTGTGGGCGAGTACCTATCCGTACAATCCATATCCGTTCCCATGGGTCAATCACCTCTTTCAGGACTCGCCGTCAATCGCCATCGGGCTGTTCGAAGCCCACATGCGCAAGATGACGGACAACTTCGTCGCGGTGCGCCGCGCCGAGTTGCTCGCGGCGGGCGCCTACGACGCCGCCAAGGACGAGGCGGCGCTCAGCGACCTCGACTGGAAACAGTTCACCGACGAGGAGTTCGCGCTCTGTCCGCCGATTGTCTCCATGGGCGGCGACGGCGCGATGCTCGACATCGGACTCCAGAATCTCTCGCGGCTGCTCGCGTCGGGGAAGCCGATCCGGGTAGTGGTGCTCGACACGCAGGTCTACTCGAACACCGGCGGCCAGGCGTGCACGTCGGGATTCATCGGCCAGGTGGCCGACATGTCGGCCTACGGCAAGTCGCAGCACGGCAAGACGGAGGTGCGCAAGGAACTGGCGCTGATCGCGATCGCGCATCGGGGCGTGTACGTCCACCAGACATCGCAGGCCGCCGCGTCGCACCTCATTGCCGGTGTGTTGAAGGGGCTCCACAAGCGGCGCCCCGTGCTTTTCAACGTCTACACGCCGTGCCCGGTGGAGCATGGGCTCGCCGACGACTGGTCGCAGCACGCGGCGCGCCTCGCACTCGAGAGCCGCGCGTTTCCGTTCCTCACCTACGATCCGGACGGCGGGCCGAGCTTCGCCGATTGCCTGAGCCTCGAGGGCAATCCGTCACCGAACGATGCGTGGCCTTCCTACGCGCTCAAGTACGTGGATGATGACGGCGCCGAACAGACGATGGAACTGCCTGTCACCATCGCCGACTGGGCGGCCACCGAAGTGCGGTTCAAGCAGCACTTCTCCGAGCTGCCGGCGTCGGAGGCCGGCGAGGAGATGATGCTCTTCCACGAGTACGTCGCGGCGAGCACCGACGATCGCGAGGGTCGCACGCCGTTCATCTGGGCGCTGACCAAGGAGCGGAAGCTCCGCCGCCTGAAGGTCTCGGCAGAAATGGTCGAGCTCGCCGCCGAACGGCAGCAGTTCTGGTCGCAGCTCCGCCAACTCGCCGGTCTGGAAGTCCCGGTGGCGGTGCACGACACCGTAGTGGGGCAGATGGAATCGGAGTTCGAACAGCGCGCCGATGCACTGCGCCTCGACTACGAGACGAAGGTCGCCGAGCTCAAGGCGAGCCTGCCGGCGCAGATCGCGCGACGGCTGGCCGAAGGGCTGCTCAAGAATGCCGGCAGCTCGGCGGCCGTGGCCCAGCTGCTCGCGTCGCTACCATCGGTGGGAAAGCCGTCGGGGAATGGTTCGGTACCGAACACCGTGGCGAACCCGGCTCCCCTTGCCGTTGTGTCGCCGGTGGCGCCGACGCCGGCACCCGCTGCCGCACCGGCCGCGGTTGCGACAGCCGTCGCCGACGACGAAACGCTGGTGCTCGAGGCGTACATCGATTCCGCCCGCTGCACGAGCTGCAACGAGTGCACGAATCTCAACAACAGGATGTTCTCCTACAACGCCGACAAGCAGGCGTACGTGAAGGATGCCAAGGCCGGCACGTTCCAGCAGCTCGTCGTCGCGGCGGAGCGGTGCCCGGTTTCCATCATCCATCCCGGATCGCCCCTCAACCCGAAGGAAAAAGATCTCGCGAAGTGGGTGAAGCGCGCCGAGAAGTTCAACTGATCAGATAGTGAGTTTCGCGACGGGATTCCGGCACGGCGTTCACCCGCCCGAGGAGAAGGAGCTCACCAGCCAGCTCCCCATCCGGCGGATGCCCTATCCCGACGAACTGGTGCTCCCGCTCCGGCAGCACGCGGGAAAGCCGGCGAAGGTTTGCGTGAAAGTGGGCGACAAGGTGGAACGCGGCGACAAGGTTGGCGAAGCCGATGGCTTCATGTCCGTGCCGATCCACGCGTCCGCCGCCGGCACGGTGGTGGACGTGGACTGGTGGCCGCACCCAGATGGTTCGATGGCCGAGGCGGTGCGCATCAAGGTTGACCGGTTCGCGCCGCAGGTCGCGCGTCCCCGCCTCGTGCCGCACTGGGAGGGTCTGACCACGCAGCAAGTGGTGAAGGCTGTGCAGGACGCCGGTGTCGTCGGACTCGGCGGCGCGGCCTTTCCCACGCACGTGAAGCTGGCGCCGCCCAAGGATTGCCCGGTGCACACGCTGATCATCAACGGCGCCGAGTGCGAGCCGTACCTCACGTCGGACCACCGGACGATGGTCGAGTATCCGGATCGTGTGCACTTCGGCATCCGGGTGATGATGCACGCGATGGGCGTGCAGAAGTGCGTAATCGGCGTCGAGAAGAACAAGCCCGACGCGATCGAGGCGCTCCGGCGCACGGTGCCGAAGGACATCGATGTGACCATCCTCCCGCTCACGGTCAAGTATCCGCAGGGTGCGGAGAAGATGCTCATCCACGCGGTCACGGGCGTCGAAGTGCCGTCGGGAAAGCTCCCCGTCACCGTCGGCGTCATGGTGCAGAACGTCGGCTCGGTGTCGGCGATCGCCGAGGTGTTCGAGACGGGGCTGCCGCTCATCGAGCGGATCGTGACGGTGTCGGGGCATGGACTGCGGAAGCCCGCGAATCTCATCGTTCCCGTGGGCACCAAGCTGCGCGACCTGCTCGCGCACTGCGACGGCGTGACGGCGGAGGCCGCCGAAGTGATCATCGGCGGCCCGATGATGGGGCAGGCGCTGGCGAATCTCGACGCACCGGTGATCAAGGGGACGACCGGCGTGGTGGTGCTCGAGAAAGGCGAGACGCGCGAGGCGGCGGTGTACCCGTGCATCCATTGCGGGCGCTGCCTCGAAGCCTGCCCGGTGTTCCTCAATCCCTCGCTGCTCGGCGACCACGCCCGGGTGCAGCAGTACGAGGAGATGGCCGACCTGCACCTCGCCGACTGCATGCTCTGTGGCTCGTGCGCGTACGTCTGTCCGTCGAACATTCCGCTGTCGCAGCTCTTCCAGGCGAGCAAGCTTGCGCTCCGGCGTGCGCAGGCGGCGGTCACATGACCGCCGATAAACTCATCGTCACGGCTTCACCGCACATCCGATCACTAGATTCCACGCCGCGCATCATGTGGCACGTGGTGGCGAGCCTCGTCCCGGTAGTGCTGTCCGCGGCGTGGTTCTTCGGCGTGAGCGCGCTGCTGCAGATCGCCACCGCGGTGGCGGTCGCGCTCCTCACCGAACGCTCCACCGGGAAGGGCGGCGCGATCGCCGACGGCTCGGCGACGATCACCGGGCTCCTGCTCGGCCTCTCGCTTCCCGCCGGATTTCCGCTCTGGATGACGGCGCTCGGCGCCGCGTTCGCGATCGTCTTCGGCAAGCAGGTGTGGGGCGGG
>JADGPP010000087.1 GCA_017882375.1 Solirubrobacteraceae bacterium
GTCTCGTCAGAACGCGCGCTGACCGTAGTGAGGTCGCGGGGCACCCGGATTCGTCGCAGCGGGTCGGGCACCAGAGGTAGGCGCGGGATGGGAGGGATCGCAACGCTCTCGAGCGAGATCACAGATGCCACGAACTCGCACGCGGCGCTACGGGCGCGGGGCCTGAGAATCCTGTGCCCTGCCGTAAGAATTGTATCGAGCGCGTCACCCGCCGAGCCACGCCTCGATCAGCTCGTAGCCGCTGGCTGTTTCTTCTTTCCCGACGTCCCCAGTGCTTCACCAGCGCTGTGCACGGTGTTGCGCATGAACTTGCGCACGGCCTCGATCGCGGCGCGCTGACCGGTCTCGACCTGCTCGAGCATCTGCTCGGAGCGCTCCGTGGTCTTCTCGACTGTGGTCCTGTCGGCGGCCTGCGTGGCCTGCTCGACTGCGGCTGTGTGCTTACCAGTCGGCGTCTGCACCCCTTTGCCTGCTGCCTTGTTGTCGGGACTAGGTTCTCGATTCTCGCGATGCCACGTCAACGTCAACGTCGACGTTGACGCCCACGTCCACGTCGACGAGCACGGCACTGCGCGCGGCGTTGCGCACAAAGTCGTACTCCGTGTGGACCAGTCGCTCTGCCATCTCCAGCGCGGCATCAATGACCTCCAGCCGCCTCGACACGCCCGCGACATCCAGAGGAATGGCCTCCTCGACTACGCCGACGAACTTACGCACCGTCGCGAGCGCGGTCTGCTCACTGGTCTTGGCCAACGCGAGCCACTGCTTGAAGACCTCATCTGAACTTCCCGCCAAGCCGTCCGTCTGGGTTTGGAGGAGACCCGCCTCTTCCTCCTCCGACTCGGTTCTCGGCATCGCTTCCTCCTTGGTTATTCCGCCCAGCTTGATAAACGGTGGTGACGACGCTAACGCATCGCGAGCATGCATGTCGAGACACCTCCTGAGAATGGCCTCTCGCGCCTGCACACTGAAAATCGGCAAGAACAGGCGAGGAGGAGCTCCGGGTATCCTTAGCCCAGTAGAAACGCCGATATAGTAGTTTAGTTGGATGCTCTCTCGATCCAGCTGTCCCGCTCGCTGGCCGAGGCACAGATCAGGCGATTCCTCGCTCGTGGGCAAGCTGCTGCTGGTGCGCTTTCCCTCTTCGCCATGAGCGAGCACCTGACAGCCCTGGACGCGACCTTCCTCGAGCTCGAGCAGGCCGACGAGAGCGCTCACATGCACATCGGCGCGACCATGGTCTTCGATCCTTCACCGGACGGCGGCTCGCCATCGCGCGAGGAGCTGTGCCAGCACCTTTCCAGGCGGCTGAGACAGCTGCCGCGCGCCAGACAGCGCCTGTCGGAGCCGCACACGGGCGGGATGTCGTGGCCCGAATGGGAGGACGATCCCGCGTTTGACATTCACAGGCACGTCGCCCGCGCGGCACTGCCGGCACCGGGAGGTTATGAGGAGTTGCAGGAGTGGGTATCGGGCTTCTTCTCCCAGCGCCTGGATCGCCATCGGCCACTGTGGGAGATGGCGCTCGTCGAGGGGCTCGCCAACGGTCGTTGGGCACTCGCGACCAAGACGCACCACTCGATGGTCGATGGTGTCGGCTCGATCGACATCGGCCACCTGATACTCGACGTTACAGCGGACGCAGCGCCGGCCGCTCCGCTCTCACCGTCCTTTGCGAGCGCTCCGAGCGGCGCCCACCCCGGCCCGCTGGCTTCTCTGGCGCATGCGTGGGCGGGGCTGCTGCCGGTCGACACGATCCTCCACGCGACCCAGATGGGAGTCCATGGCGCGCTACACCCGCGTGAGGCGCTGCGCGGCGCGCAATCGGCGCTCGCCCTGATCGTGAACGAGGAGGTGCGCGGGGCGCCGCGCACGAGTCTCAACGGGCCGATCGGCACGCGGCGCCGGTTCGAGGTCGTGCGCGTCGGGCTGGCGGACCTGAAGGAGATCAAGAACTCTCTCGGCGGCACGATCAACGACGTCGTGCTCACCGTCACCGCGAGCGGGCTGAGGGCGCTGCTGCAGTCCCGGGGCGAGACACTGCCGGCGGGGGGGCTGCGAGCGATGGTCCCGATGAACGTCCGCGCCGCGAGTGAGCACCTCGCGCTGGGGAATCGGATCTCCTCGCTGTTCGTGGAACTGCCCGTAACGGAGGCAGATCCAGTGCTGCGCTATCACGAAACCGTGGCCCGCGCCCAGTCGCTGAAGTCCGCCGGAGAGCAGGCGGCGGGCACAACTGCCGTGATCGAGCTGGCGGGACTGGCGCCACCGGTGATCCATGCCACCATCGCGCAGGCCCTCTACGCCACGCGGCTGTTCAACGTGACCATCACCAACGTGCCCGGCCCCCAGCAGACGCTGTACGCCTTGGGGGCGCCAATGCGCGAGGTCTATCCGCTTGTGCCGCTTGCCGCCGAGCACGCCGTCGGCGTTGCCGCGGCGAGCTATGACGGCAACGTGTTCTTCGGCGTGGTCGCCGACCGCGACACCGTGCCGGACCTCGAGGTGTTGCTGAGCGCCATGCGTGCCTCGGTGAAGGAGCTGCTGTCTGCGGCCCGCGCGGACGGAGTGGCCCCCGCGGGCGGCGCTCCTTGACGTCCAATAGAGCTCATCGGCCCGCGTGATGGCGCTGACGCCTCGGATACGCGTACCGTCCGCGTCGCGCGAGCTCGCGCGGTCGGTGGGCCGCGTCGGGCAGTCCGTCGCAGGACCACTGCTCGGACCGCGTCCACTGCGCAGCGCAGTCGACGGCCGCACGGTGATGGTGACCGGCGCGTCGAGCGGGATCGGCCGTGCGGCCGCGCTGGAGATCGGACGGGCTGGCGCCACGGTCCTGCTTGTCGCGCGCAGCACCGCAAGGCTCGAGGACACCGCTCGCGAGATCGAGGCGTCCTACGGGCTGGCCGAGGTCTACTGTGCAGACCTGTCCGCCGAGGCCTCGATCGACGAGTTGCTTGAGCGGGTGCTCGCCGAGCATCCGACGATCGATGTCCTGGTCAACAACGCGGGCCGTTCGATCCGCCGCTCGCTTGCGCTCAGCTACGAGCGCTTCCACGACTTCGAGCGCACGATGCAGCTCAACTACTTCGGCCCGGTCAAGCTGATCCTTGGCCTGCTGGGCGACATGCGCGAGCGCCGCAGTGGCCAGATCGTCAACGTGAGCACGCTCGGCGTGCAGACCAACGCGCCGCGGTTCAGCGCCTACATCGCGTCGAAGGCCGCGCTCGACGCCTTCACGCGAGTGGCAGCGGCCGAGTGCGCCGACGATGGCGTGCAGTTCTCGACGATCCACATGCCGCTCGTACGCACGCCGATGAGCGCTCCGACCAAACTCTATGACCGGTTCCCGGCGCTCACGCCCGAGCAGGCGGCGCAGCTCATCTGCGACGCGATCCGCACCCGCGCCGATCACGTCGGTCCGCACTTGGGCGCGTTCACCGAGCTCGGGTTCGCGATCTCGCCGGCGGTCGCGAAGGAGATCCTCGGCGCAGCGTATCGAGCGTTTCCCGATTCGGCGGCAGCGCGTGGGAAGGTCGACGAGAGCGAGTCCGCGTCCGCCCTCCAGCGTGCCGTCGCTCAGCTGCTGCGAGGCGCGTACTGGTGACGCGACACAGCGCCATCGACGCAGCCTGGCTAGGAATGGATCGCCCGACGACGCCGATGTCCGTCGACGACGTCAAGCAGATCGGGCGTCCGACCGACGCCATCGTCAACGACGTCGCGCTTGCCGCGCCTAGGAGGCAGTTCTGTGCCGAGGTTTATTGATGAGCTCCAGGTTTTGGTTAATGGCAAATCCGACGAGGTCTTCGACATCCTGCTCGACGCGTCAAATTTGCCAAAGGTCAAGCACACTGAGCGCAAGCCCTACGGACCCATCAAGAAGGGGACTATAGAAACGATCCATCTCCCCTGGTTTCAGCACGCAACCTATAAAGTGGTTGAATTGAATAGACGTACAAGGAGATACGCCGTAGAGATATTGCAAGCTCCCTGCTCCGCTCGGGGGACGGTACATGTCGAGGTAGTTCACGCAGTGGGAGGATGTGAGATTGGGTTGGCCCTCGACATTACCTCCTCGCTGTCTCGGCCCCCCCGCAGGGACTGGCTCACTGTGATCCTCGCCTCCCGAATTGAAGAGCAACTTTCTTTTCTTGCGAGTGCTTAATCAACAAAGCGCGTGCGCCTGCCCGGCAGCATCCCTTCCCGCCGTGCCCACGTGAGCAGCCCCTCCAGAGCGCTCGGAAGGCGCATGGTCTCGCCGCTGGGGGACGGGCCAAGTTCCCAGTAACGCGCCATGCGCCAAACCTCCTCAAAGCTGTCTGCGAACAGCGTCGCCCTGGCTCCCCTGGTGGGTTGGACACCGTTGTAAGTTTTGTGTGCTAACCTGTGAGGCGTGTCGGCCGTGTCTAGTCAGAGAGCCCGCAAGGGCGAGCCTTTCAGCGTCCGCTTCAGCCTGCCGACCGACCACCTCGTCGCGGATGAGGCCCGCAGGACTCGCCGCTCCAAGAGCGCGATAGTCGAGGCCCTGACCGAGGAGGCGGTACGCACCCGCCGCTTCGCAGGGATCGGCTTCCGCGGCGAGGACGCCGCACGGCGCCCGTGGATAATCGGCTCGGGCCTCGATGTCTGGGAGATCATTCAGATGCTCGAGGACTTCGACTCGATCGACAGGCTCCTAGAGCAGACACAGCTGCGCGAGCGCCAAGTGCATCTCGCCGTCGCCTACCGCGACAGCTACCCCGAGGAGATCGCCGAGGCGATCGCGGAGAACCGCCGCACCGCCGAGCAGTGGCGCGAGCTCTACCCGTTCATCGAGCTCTCGCCTGCGGCATAGACATCCTTGCGGCTGCTGCTCGACGCGAATCTCTCCCCTCGAGGCATCGCCGCGACGCTGCGCAAGGCTGACCATGACGTCCTCGCGCTCGCCGAAGATGCTGCCTTCGAGGGGCTCCCCGACCCGCAGGTGCTCGAGTTCGCCGCATCAAAGCAGCGCGTGCTCATCACCCGAAACAGCCGAGACTTCGCGCCGCTTGCACGCCAGTGGGCCGAGGCCGGACGCTCACACGCCGGCATCATCCTCATCTGGACGCTCGACCACAGCCAGTTCGCTGAGATCGTCACCGGCATCGAGCGCCAACTGCACCAGCGGCCATCCCAAGAGCAGTGGCGCGATCTCACCGTCGCGTTCTGAGCCGACCGCAAATGGCAGACAACCCGTCAGGACCATCGGTCGCGCATCACTTCGGTCCCGATCCCGCCACGGTCGGGGGTATGGCCACTGTGATCCGGGTGCTCACCGAGCACAATGTCGGGGGCGAGATCGTCGACTCTCATCCCGCGTGGAGGCCTGAATCGCCCCTGACCACCATCCGCCTGGTTGCGGCTGCCGTGCGAGCGCTCCTGCGAATGCCGGGTGGCCAGGTGGCTCACATACATCTCTCTGAGAGAGGGTCGTTCTTGCTTGCTCTAGCGACGACCGGAATGCGGCGGGAATAGTGTTCAACGAAGCGCACTCGAAGGGCCGCTTCGATGGTGAAGAGCGTGAGGTCGCAGGCGGCGCTACTGGTGTGTCTGCAGCTCCCGCTTGAGGACCTTGCCGGTCGCGTTGCGCGGCAGCTCGGCCAGGAACACGACCTCGCGGGGGACCTTGTAGCGGGCGAGGTTCTGCTTGACGTACTCCTTGATCGCCTCCTCTGTGAGCTCGGTGGGGTTGCGCGCCACGACGAACGCCCTCAGCCGCTGGCCGAACTTCTCGTCGTCCACCCCCACGACAGCTACCTCCTCGATCTCGTCATGCTCAGCCAGCAGGTCCTCGATCTCCCGCGGGAACACGTTCTCCCCGCCGCTCACGATCATTTCGTCGTCGCGGCCGTCGACGAACAGCCGCCCGCCCTCGTCGAAGCGGCCGACGTCGCCCGTGCTCATCAGGCCTCCCACGATCTCCTTCCCACCGCCGCCGGTGTAGCCCTCGAACATCATCTCGTTGGCGACGAAGATCCGCCCGCCCTCCCCCGGCTTGACCTCGTGGCCGTCCGCGTCCAGCAGCTTGACGACGGTTCCGATCGGGGGCCTGCCCGCCGTCCCGGGCGCCGCGCGCAGGTCCTCGGGGGTCGCGATCGTCACCCACGCCACCTCCGTTGAGCCATAGAGGTTGTAGAGAACCTCGCCGAAGGTGTCCATCGCGCGGATCGCCAGCTCGCCCGGCAGCGCCGATCCGCTGAGCGCGATCACCTTCAAGGCACGCATGTCGTAGCGGGCGATCGTCTCGGCCCCGAGATCCAGTATCCGCTGCAGCATCACCGGCACGAGCGCGAGCGCGCTCGCCCGGTGCTGCGCGACCGCCTTCAGCGTCTCCTCCGGGTCGAACTTCCGTCGCAACACGAGCGTGGAGGCCAGCGGCAGTCCCAGGGTGAAGTGAGCGAGCCCCCACGAGTGGAACATCGGCGCGGCGATCATCGTCGTCTCCCGCGCCTTCAGCGGGATCTTCGAGAACAGCGCCGCCGCGGGCTCGATCGAGTCGGGCTGCTTGCTCGCCGCGCCCTTGGGCGTCCCCGTGGTTCCCGAGGTCAGGATCACCACGCGCCCGTGTTCCGCCGGCGGCCGCAGCTCGCAGTCGTCCCCTCGCGCGATCAGGTCCTCGAGCGGCGGGTCGGGCAGGCTCGCGGGCGGGCGGGCTCGCGGTTCCCTCCACGCGACGAAGCGTAGCCTGGCAGCGGCCCCCTCGCGCACCAGCTCGGTGAACTCCTCGTCGTAGATCACAGCCACCGGGTCCTCGCGCGCGAGCACGTCGGTGATCTGCGGGCCCGCGAACGAGGTGTTCAGGTACAGCGCGCCGGCTCCCAGCTTCGAGCACGCGACCGTCGCGTCGATGACCCCGCGATGGTTGCGACACATGATCGCCACCCCGTCCTGCTCGGAGATGCCGGCCTTCTTCAGCTCGCGGGCCAGCGCGTTCGTGCGCCTGTCTAGCTCCTCGAAGGTCAGCGTCCCGCGCTCGTCGATAACCGCGATCCGCTCGGGGTAGCGGATCGCCGAGCCCGTGTACGCCGCCGCCGGCGTGGGTCCCCAGCGACGCAGCGCCGCGAGCGAGCGCAGGGCCTTGTCGGGCCGCGTCGGCTGGAACATGCCGGTGTCCAGCAGCGTCCTGGCGACGTACAGCTTGTACTTGGCTCTATGGGCGTTCATGCGCTGACGGGTGGTGGGTGAGTAGGCTGTCGAGCAGCTCGACGTACTGGCCGAGGTGCCGTGGGCCGAGGAACAGGTCGCGCACGCGCGTCTGCGCCGCCGCGCCGATGCGCTCCGCGCCGTGGGGGTCCTCCAAGAGCCCGCTGACGCGCTCGCCGAAGGTGCGCAGGTCGCCGGGGTCCACGAGGAAGCCGGTGCGCCCGTCCTCGATCTGCTCCCGGATGCCGCCGATCTCAGAGGCGACGACCGGACGTCCCTTCCACATTGCCTCCGAGACTGTTAGGCCGAAGCCCTCCGCCAGGCTCTTCTGCGCGACGACGTCGGCGCGGCGCTGAAGGGCGTTGACGATCACGGCGTTCTCGTCGGGGTCTGTCATCGGCAGCAGGGCGAGGTGCACGCGACGACGGATCCGCCGAGGCAGCTGCGACCAGGCCGCCTCGACTTCTGCGAACACCTCTTCCCCCTCGGGGTCGTCCGCGACCGCCGTCACGTCAGGGCCCGCCAGCACCAGGTGCGGCTCCTCCTCGTCGCGTACGTGCTCGGCGAACGCCGCGAGCACCCCCAGCGGGTCCTTGAGGCGATCCCAGCGGGAGACCTGCGCCAACAAGGGGACGTCGAGCGGCAGCCGCTGCTCCTCGACGACTCTCGCCACGGACGTCACGCGGCCGACCGTGCCGTCGAGCCGCTCGAAGACCGCCCGGGAGCGGTGGTGGTGGCCGGCGGCCAGTCCGGCGGCGCGCAGCACCGCGGTCACGCTGGTGAACGCCATCGCGTGGTTCTTCGGCGAGAAGACATCGATCGAGGGCGGAATCACCGTCAGCTTGGCGGGATCCAGCCCCTCCCAGATGTAGGCCGGATGCGTGAACACATAGGCGTCGGCGCGCTCGACGTAGGGGATCAGGAAGCGCCAGACCTGGCGCGCGAGCTCGTTGGGCGGGTCCACGCCGACGTGGGCGCGCCAGATGACCGGCACCCCAGTCTCGAGCAGTCGCGGGATCATCCCGGCTGTCTGCGGATCGTGCAGCAGAACGACGTCCCGGGGGCGCACGCGCTCCGTCATCAGCTCGGCGTTGGCGGCGCAGCAGTGCTCGTAGGCGGCGCGCTCGGCCTCGCCCAGCTCACCGCCGTCGCCGTCGTGTCCGTGCAGTCGGTTGTGCAGGCGCTTCGTGATGCGGAAGAAGTCAGGGTCACCCGCGATCGCTACCCAGCGCACATCAAGCCCGCCGCCGCGCGCGTAGCCAATCAGCGAGCGCAGCATCTCGGCGACCCCGCCACCGCGGGCAGTCGAGTTGACGTTCCAGAACGTCCGCGACTCCAGCAGCTCACGCCCGCGGGCAATCGTATGTTCAAAGCCAGCCAGCGCCTCCGGTGCGAGCACCGCACGCAAACGCTCAGGGTCCAGCGAAGTAACCGCAACCTCGTTAAGCCCCATGGCGCGAGCGTAGTCCACTTCCATCAGCCTTCTATCGCAGCCTAGAGGTCAGCTACCCGGCGCACCGGGAGCCTTCCCGCTGCCACGGCGGCGGGTGAGAAACCGCAACGCGCGATCGGGACTGTGCAGCGCTCCGCCGATCGTCAGGATGGCGAAGCCCAGCCCAGCCAGCAGCAGCGCGACTCCAACGACGATCCCGAAGGTCGCGGTCTGGCTGGCCATGTAGCCGCTTTCGTCTTCACCGCCGGGCGGCGTTGGGGTTTCGTCTCGGGCATCAACTCCACCACGTTCAAGATAGATAAACGTCAGCATATACGCTAGCGAGCCTTGTTGATGCCTATCACCACAGGCTATCATCGGGAGGGATAAACGGATCCGCGCACCCCGGCGGGGTCGGCCGAGGCGCACATGCGCGACCGCAAGGCGGCTCCTGATGGGCGCTCTCAGCCGCCCTCGATGCGCCGCTTGAGTTCGCCGGAGCGCCCGTTGACGAAGATCGCCCGCACCGCCGCCTCCGCCGGGCCGCGCATGAGCAGCCCCAGCACGCGGCCGAGATCCGCGTCTAGCGTGTAGGTCGCGCGCGTGCGCCCGTTGCCGAGATCCTCGAGCTCCCAGGCGCCATCGAGCGACTTCATGTCGCCCTTCTCCTGCGTCCACGAGAGACGCGTCGGCCCCTCATAGCGGAAGCGGACATACGCCATGATCCGCCTGACCTTGACGTCGTTTTCGGTCTCGACGAGCGCGGGGCGACCGTCGGCGTCGTGCTCGAGCGCGGTCATCCTGTCGAGGCCACCCTGCCACTCCGGTGCCCTCAGCACATCCTCGACGAGTGCCCAGACCTCCTCGAGCGGAGCGTCGATCTCGGCGCTGGCGCTGCCTTCCAGACGTGCCATCGCGATCCTCCCAAGCTGCGTCAAGACAGGTAGCTGCGCCAGGTATCGCCACCCAGCCGCCAGGCAGATAAACGGTGCTATGCACGCTAGCGCATTGGGAAGAGCCACGTCAGCTCATCCCCTGCACGAGGTACATATCTGGCTTGAAATGGCGAGCCCTGCTCAAGTGGCGGGCGAATAGCGTTGGAAGCCGCGGGATGGCATAAACAAACGTCTTGCGGTTGCGGGTGCGCACTGTGAAGGCATGTGGGTTTCTCCACAGTCGCTCTGTGGCCTTATGCGCGTGTCAGCCGCTGTGACTCGGCGTAGCGTCCCGGCTGAGCAAGGAAAACCGAACTCCCGAAGGGAGCGACAGGCGATGGCCGAGTCCAAAACTAAGCGCAGCACGGCGGCAACAGCGACGGCGACTCAACGACGCCCAGCCACGAGCAGGCCCAAGACCGCAGTCGAGAGGACGGCCGGGCTCTCCAAGGAGGTAGCCCAGTCCGTCGAGGACGGTCAGCGAGCCGCGATCGAGGCCGTGCGCAAGTTCGTCGACACCGTCGACCATACGCTGCCAGCGTTGCCACACGGCGAGGGCCCGTCCAGACGCCAGGAGATCATCGACTCCGCCCTGGAGATGGCCGACCGGATGGTCCACGTGCAGTACGACTTCATCCGCAAGGCCGCAGACAGCGCGGGTAAGGCGCTGAGCCGGTCAAGCGGTGAGAAATAGGCGCCGGTCGCAGGAGGGTCGCGGAGCGCCGCTGCATCGGGGACACGCCTACCGAGGAGGCGCTCGCCACGAGCGCCTTGGGCTTTCGGCGCGCGTCACCCCCCGGTGCGCCGGCGCGGCTGCTTGTGCTGGCGGGAGGCGAGGTGATCGCGGAGGTCGAGCGCCTCTTCGCTGAGCCCGATCGATTCGGCGCCGTCGAGCATGCGCTGCGTGCGCTCGAGTCCGACCAGTTCCAAGACATGGTCGAGTCGTTCCTTGTCCTCGAGCACGAACACGATCCGTAGCATGTCCTCGTCGGTGAGTTCCTCGATGCAGCCCACGAGCGTGGCGTCGTCGAGGTGGGCAACGAAGCGGCCCATCGCGACGTGCTCCCCGGCAGCGGCCATGGCGACGGCGATCTCCACCACCCGGTTGCCCGGCATCGACGTGACGACGTCGACGGCGCGGCGCGGCGCGGATCGAGCTCGGCGGAGAGCTGGGCGAGGAAGTCGAGCGAGAAGTGGCCCGAGATATCCACCGCGCGGTGCGGATCGAGCAGGCCTGTCAGGCGCGCGCAGATGAGCGGTCCGAGCGTGTGTTCGCCGATCGTTGCGAGCGTGTGTGCGGGCAGCAGCCGCGCGGCATCGGCAGTTCGCGCCAGCAGCGCTTGGTCGTCGTCGTGCAGCAACTCGGTGACAGCCGCGCGGTAGTCGCGCAGCTCGGACGCGGGAACCCCATGGACATACGCGAGCGACTCGGGACCGTCGAGCCCGAGCAGGCGGGCCAGCTTGGTGGCCTCGGCGCGGCTTTCGGTGGCGGCGCTCATGCACCCAGGGCTCGGCGCACGGCACCGCGCAGCGGCCACGGGATGTGCTTGAACGCCTCATCGAGCGACGTTGCGAGTTCGCGCCGCCGACGCCGCAGCGCCGCCTTGGTGTGGGCGCTGAGCTCGGCGGCACGCTCGCTGTCAAGCGACGGCGGCGGGTCGGGAAGGCGCTCTGCGGGACGCGGCATCGATTGCGGGCGGCCCGGTCACCCTCGGGACGGGACCGGCGCGCCATGGCCGCTACGCTGCTTGCCCCGACGCGAGCGAAAGGCGTCGAGCGCTCGGGTGGCTCGCTCGTAGCCACCCTGGATCAGCTCCGGCCAGCGGCTGCGGTCGATGAACAGATCGTAGAACGCGGGTCCGCGCAGAAGTTGGTGATCAGCCGCGTCGATCACCGTCAGCGCATCGCCGAGCGCCCGGCGCATTCGATCGGCGAGCTCGAGCTGAAAGCCCTGCTCGGCCTGCCGGCTCGCGCGAAGAACCCCCATGCGATGGTTCTGCCATCCCGTGATGTCCTCTGGCTGAAGCTGCGGGGGAAGCATGAAGTTCACGCCGAACACATGGTCGAAGGCGCCGTCACGGAGGATCGGCTCCGCTGGGAGCAGGTCGATGATCCCCCCGTCCACATACAGGTGACCGTCGACCTCGACCGACTCGATGAACCCCGGCAGCGCCATCGCAATGCGCACCAGGCGCCCGATCGGGAGCTCGGGCTTTGACGCGCTGCCAAAATAGTCGACGCTCCCGCGATCCATGTCATAGACGATCGAGGTGAAGGGGATCGGGAACTCGCCCGCGGTCAGGGCTCCGAATCGTTCGGTCAGCGTCCGTTCGATCGCCTCGCCCGCGCCGACGCCCGTGAATCCGCGCAGGGCCGAGAGCACGAAGCGTGGAAGCTTTGCCCACTGGATGTCGAGATAGTCCTCGAGCCTCCAGGAGAGCGAGAAGTCCGCCATCTCCTGCGCGCTGAGCCCAGCCGCCCACATCGA
>JADGPP010000150.1 GCA_017882375.1 Solirubrobacteraceae bacterium
TCTACTCGCGGCCCGCTCGCAGATGGCGATTTCCCTCGGCTTCCACATCGTGTTCGCCGAAATCGGAATCGGAATGCCCCTGATGATGGTGCTGGCCGAGTGGCGGTGGCTCCGCAGCGGAGAGCCCGAATACCTGGAGCTGGCGCGGCGGTGGGCCAAGGGGGTAGCGATCCTGTTCGCCGTGGGCGCAGTCTCGGGCACGGTGCTGTCGTTCGAGCTCGGACTCCTCTGGCCGGGGTTCATGAAATTCGCCGGCCCGATCGTCGGCGTCCCGTTCTCGCTCGAGGGGTTTGCCTTCTTCACCGAGGCGATATTCCTCGGTGTCTATCTCTATGGGTGGGACCGGCTCTCGCGGCGCGCGCACTTGCTGGCCGGGATCGTCGTGGCGGTAAGCGGCGCAGCGTCGGCAGTCTTCGTGCTCATGGTCAACGCGTGGATGAACACCCCCACCGGCGTGACGATGGTCGGCGGAACGATCGCGGCGGTTGATCCGGTGGCCGGCATGCTGAGCCCGGCCGCGTTCCCGCAGGCGCTGCACATGGTGCTCGCCGCCTACGCGTCCACGGGCCTCGCCGTGGCGGGCGTGCACGCGTGGATGCTGCGGCGCGGCGCGG
This sequence comes from Solirubrobacteraceae bacterium, assembly GCA_017882375.1. Lineage (GTDB taxonomy): Bacteria > Actinomycetota > Thermoleophilia > Solirubrobacterales > Solirubrobacteraceae > Palsa-744. The sequence continues at coordinate 615 of JADGPP010000150.1, forward strand.
CCCGCGGCTTTCACCGCAGGGCGCTCATCGTGGCGCTCTGGGTGGGCGCGCCGGCCGCTGTGTTGCAGCCGCTCTCCGGCGACATCAGCGCCCGTCTCGTCGCCAAAACCCAACCGGTGAAGCTGGCCGCCCTGGAGGGGCAGTTCGCCACCGAGCGCGGTGCGCCGCTTCGCGTCGGCGGCTGGCCCGACGCGCGGGCCGCGACCACGCGGTACGCGCTGGAGATTCCGCACGGCCTGTCGCTCCTCGCGTACCACGAGTGGAACGCCGAGGTGAAGGGCCTCGCCGCGTTCCCGCGCTCCGACTGGCCGCCGCTGGCGCCGGTGCATGTGAGCTTCCAGATCATGGTCGCGCTCGGGATGGCGATGGCGCTGGTGGCGCTGTGGGCGGCGTGGGTTGGGTGGCGCAAGCGCGAGATTGCCGAGCAGCCGTGGCTGTTGCGCGCGCTGGCGGTCGTCGCTCCGTTCGGGTTCATCGCCACCGAAGTGGGGTGGATGGTCACGGAAATCGGACGCCAACCGTGGGTGGTGCAAGGACTGCTTCGCACCTCCGACGCCGTGACGCCGATGCCCGGGCTCATCGTGCCCCTCACCGTGTTCACGCTCCTCTACCTCGTGCTGGGCGCGGTGGTGGTCGCGTTGATCGCCGGCATGGTGCGCGACACGGCCGGCGAGCCGGCGGGCGATGCGCGCGAGCCGCTCGAGGTGCCCGCGTGACCGGCATGTTCGCCACCTTTGGCCTGCCTGAGTTTTTCGCCGGGATCATCGTCGTGGCGCTCAACGTGTATGTCCTCACCGGAGGCGCCGATTTCGGCGGCGGCGTGTGGGACCTGCTCGCTACGGGGCCGCGACGCGACCGGCAGCGCGACCTCATCGCTGACGCCATCGGTCCCATCTGGGAAGCCAATCACGTGTGGCTCGTGCTCGTGGTCGTGCTCACCTTCACGGCGTTCCCGGCGGCGTTCGCCACGCTCGGCACCGTGCTGCACCTCCCGCTGGCGTTGATGCTGGTAGGGATCGTCATGCGCGGCTCGGCGTTCGTGTTCCGGAGCTACGGCAGCCGCACGTGGGAGCAGCGCCGCCACTGGGGCCGCATCTTCGCCGTGGCCAGCGCGCTCACCCCGCTGCTGCTCGGCGTCGTGATCGGCGCCATATCCACCGGCGCGGTGGGCGTCGCGCAGGCACAGATTGGCACGGTGCCATTCCGGAACGTGTACGTGGCGCCCTGGTGGTCGCCGTTCCCGATCGCCGTGGGCGTGCTGGCGCTGGCGTTATTCGCGATGCTGGCCGCTGTCTATCTTGCCTATGAGACGCGCGACGATGCGCTGCGCGAAGACTTCCGGCGGCGCGCGCTCGCGGCAGCGGCGGCGGTGTTCGTGGCCGCGTTCGGCGCACTCGCCTTCGCGCACCGCGAAGCGCCAATGATGCGGGCCGGGCTCGTGGGCTCGCCGTGGGCCCTGCCGTTCCAGATCGCCACGGGCGTGGCGGCGCTCACCGCCATCGGAACATTGTGGCGGCGGCGTTACGCCCTGGCCCGGTTCGCCGCCGCGGCGCAGGTGTCGCTCATTCTGTGGGGGTGGGCAATTGCGCAGTTTCCATATTTGGTGCCGCCGAGCCTGACCATCCGAAACACGGTCGCGCCGCGGATCACGCTCGTCATCGTGGCGTGGGCGCTGGCTGCCGGCGCCATGCTGCTCATTCCGTCGCTCATTTACCTTCGCCGAACGTTCGCGACGCGACGGGCGCGCTGACGCGCGGATCCTTCGACCCGACTCGATGGTCGTACGGAGCTACTTCAGCTTCGACCGCACGCGTGACCTGAAGGACGCAGGTGTGAAGCTGCTGGCGGGCACGGACATGCCGCAGGCCTTTGTCTATCCCGGGTTCAGCCTCCATGAGGAGCTCGAGCTGCTAGTACGATCCGGGCTCACGCCCCTGGAAGCGCTGCGCGCCGCGACCTACAATCCAGCCGAATTCCTCGGCGCGCTCGACTCGCTCGGAACGGTCACTCAGGGGAAAGTCGCGGATCTCGTTCTACTCGATGCGGACCCTCTCACCGACATCCGCAATACGCGCCGCATCTCGGCTGTGATTGCGAACGGTCGTCTCTTCGATCGGGCGGCGCGCGCGCAGCTGCTGAAACGCGTCGAGACCGCTCTCAAGCACTGACCGGGGGTGTTGCCGGTCAGTCTCCCGCGGCGGCGCCAGTACCACCTACACCGGGCGGAGCGCTTCTCCGCAGATACTCATAGAGGGCCGCACTCATCGCCGCGACGAAGAGTCCGACGGTCCAGCCGCCGATAACGTCGGTGGTCCAGTGGACGTCGAGATACAGGCGAGTGAGTCCGACGATCAGGGGAATGCCTCCGCCAATCGCGATTGCCGTCCTCCACGAGATCATACCTTCCCGCGCCATCACGTAGCAGATCGTGACCACCACCGCCGCCGAAGTCGCGGCGTGTCCGCTCGGGAAAGAGTAGCTCCGTTCGTTGAGGAGTGCGGCGCCCGCGGGTCTGACGCGACCGAACATGACCTTGACGATGCCGGAGAGCAGACCCCCAGCCGCAGGAGCCGCAACCACCACGCCGGCCTTGCTGCGGCCCCGGCTCATGTAGAACCACACGCCGGCTCCAATTGCGAGCAGCACCATTACGGCCGGGGAGCCGATCCATGTTAGCGCGTACGCGATCTTGTACGCGACGGGATTCTGGTGCGAGATCATCCATGCGCGCACCAAATTGTCAAAGTTCGTCGTCGAATGCTCCGCGACGTCTTCGCCCAGGTCCGCGAACACGCTGATCGCGATCGCGGACACGACCGCGATCAAGGTCCAGAACGTGATCAGCTTCCCGAACCAGTCACGTATGTGGCTAGTCGTGGCACGCTCGCGGCGAGGTGTCGACGTCAACGTGCTGAGCGCAGCATCGCTACGCGGCGGCGGCGTCGACGACGGGCCTCAACTTCCTTTTCATGCTCTTCCTGGCTCGAGCGCGCAGGTTGTGCCTGTTCCTGCGAGCGCGTCCGAGCGACAGGAGACAGAGACCCCAGCTCCAGACGATCCATGATAAGCGGTCTGGAAGGTTCATCGTCCGCACCATCACCAGCGCGACCGCAATTCCGCCGGCTGCGGCCTCCACTCCATTTCGCGGCGGCGCAGCTGTTCTTCGAGCGATCACCTGTATCGCCTGCGAGCCCCGGGTTATGATCGTACGGCGAATGGCGATGTCCAACTCCGCCGGCGTCATGCCGCGCCAGCCGGGAATCCGCAGCACGCTCCAGGCGGGCGCGGTCCGTCCCCAGCCGTGATTGTCCGACGCGGACACGACCGCGAGATGAAGTTTTCCCGCGAGCGCCATTATAGCGTCCCGGTCGCGCGCGGACTGCGCCATGCCGCGAGGCGATCCGTCTGACGCCTCGATGCCGGCCAGGCGTACGGCGCCATCGGTCTCATCGACCGGGATGCGAACTATGTTACCGGGCATCGAGAGCAGCAGCAT
>JADGPP010000151.1 GCA_017882375.1 Solirubrobacteraceae bacterium
TCACGGGCGTGGTGGAGCTGGCCGGCGAGCCTTTGGAGCCGAAGCTCGTGCACCATTCCGAGCTCGCCGGACCGTAGGCGACGTGGTATTCGGTCGTCTGGCCGCCCGGGTTGACTACGCCTTCGATCGTTGCGGTCGTCGCTCCGGTCGAGATCGCACCCCCGCCAGAGGCGGAGGGAGCCGATGCCTGCGCGGATGCGGGCAATCCGAGCGCCAAGCCAGCCGTCGCGAGGAGCACAGCGAGGCGAGCCGTTCGGCCCCTTAGACGCCCTTCCGCGCTGAACCGGCGCAGCGACAGTCGAGGGCATCCCGACGGCAACGACCACGCGGTCAGTCCGAGCGTCGATTGGGCAAGCCCCACCAACCGATGCATCCACGAAGAACTCATCGCATCGATCGCCCGCCGAGGCGCAACGGCCCTCGCCCGCCGCCTCATCCGATAGTCGACCAGCGGCTCTGTCGCGGCTCTCAGGAACTCCATTTCCCGCCCCCCTCTGTTATTGGCAAAGCCCACCGAGAGGGGTGCGAGCCGGACCCCAGAACGGGCGACTACCAGATCAACCAGATCATTTCGACCTCTAGCTCGCCAAACACGCACACACGCTTGCAGCCCGATGACGCCATCACGTCGGCGATAACCCACATCCCCGGCTCGGAGAGCTACCCATCTAAGCTAAGCCGTCGGCGGCGCTAGCTGGTCAGAAGTCCGTCGGTCTTGGTGCTTGTGATGGTGTCTAGGACCTCATCGCCAACAACGTTAGGCGCGCGACGGACCGGCGCGGCGGACTTCCTTGGACGATGTTGCGGTCGGATGGGCCAGCGAGGCGTGTGCTTTCTCATAGGCCCATCTGTGGGCCCACCCTGGGGGTCCGAGCACGTTCCGGACCACTCGAAAAGCCCCCTGACAGCACTGGTAGAGAGGGCAAGTGCCGTGCCCGAGACAGCACTTTTCAGTCGTGTGCTCTCGTGTGTGCGCGATAACCGGTAGCTGGCGGGATCCTGCGCCTCCCACGGCGCTCTTGCCGGGGTCCGTATGATCGCCACGACGCGGCGTCCAGCCACTCGGGAGTCCCAAAACGTGCGACTGCTGCTCAACATCATCTGGTTCGTGCTGGCCGGCCTGTGGATCGCCATCGGGTACACCCTGGCCGCGCTGATCTGCTTCATCCTGATCGCCACGATCCCGTTCGGCATCGCGTCGCTGCGCATAGCCATCTTAGCCCTCTGGCCGTTCGGCAAGACGGTCGTCAAGCGGGCCGACGCCGGACTGGCGTCGGGCATCGGCAACATCCTCTGGTTCGTGCTCTGCGGCTGGTGGCTGGCGATCGCGCACCTCGTATCGGGAGTGCTGCTGTGCCTGACCATCATCGGGATCCCGCTCGGCCTGGCGAACTTCAAGCTCATCCCGGCCTCGCTATTTCCGATGGGACGCGAGATCGTCAGCATCGACCAGGCCCGCGCCCTCGGCATCAAGCCGATGTTCGCGCCGAGCGGCACGTCGCGGCACTGAGCGTCGCCCCAGTCGACGAGCTGCGGGTGGACCTCCGCCGGTTCAGAGCGCTGTTTTTTCGACCTCAGCGTCGCGTAATGGATGTGCTCCTACTCCTGACAGCCACCCTCTTCCTGCTCACGCTGCCTATCAGCCTTGACGCGGCGCTCAGGCTACGGGATCGATGTAAACCGTCAGCGCCGGCAACCATCGTCGTGGTCGTCAATGTCAGCGTTCCTGATTCCCTGGGGATGTCCACAAAGATTATGCAGACGGATGAGAAGCGGAAAATGTGGTCACCACCAGCGCCGGCCGAAGCCGACGCCTAGACTGCTGCGTTCGCAGTGGCCGGCTACGCCGGCCGCCACGGTACGGCTGGCGTGCTGAGCTTCAGGTCGCGGGTAGGCTTCAGCGGTCTAGATCACTAGGAACCGCATCCGCTCAGGCGTGGTGACCTGCTGCAGGAGCTCGTAGATTAGATCGCCGTATCGCTTTGCGTTCTGCAGTGCCTCGTCCCTGTAATTGCTGTCGCTGAAGTTGGCGAGGAGATCCTCCTCGGTTCGCTGCACCGATTGCAGGAACGCGCCGTATATTGCATCCAGCTCGCCGATCACGCCTTGAGCTGCGTCGCTATGTCCCCTCAGCCGCTCAAAACGCTCGGACGGCGTCAGCTTGCATAGCTCCAAGACCGTCTCGGATGCGACGGGCGCGAGCTCAGCACTGAGGTTCGCGACCATCGAGAAGCATGTCGCAAGCCGGCTCACCTTGAGCTTGTAGTTCTTCAGTGCGCTGTCGGCCTTCTTGCGTTCGAGCTCTTTGCCGGTCAGGGGCAGGAGCTTGAGCCGGTGGTGCTCGTAATTGAGGGTCAAGGTCCGCCAGAAGCGCAGGATGTCGTTGACGAGGAACACGGGGAGGAAGCTCTCGGCGTGGTCGTCGTAGTCGCGGTAATAGAAGCCGACGATGCGCTTCAGCAGGCGGGTGTACACCGCCTCGTCATAGACGGGCTGGCTCTCAAGCAGGAGCAGCATGCGGGCGGTGAACACGTTCAGGGAGTCGTCCCGGGGGCTGCCGAGGACGTTCTCCATCTCCCCCACGTACTGCACCTCCAGATACTTCCCGTCGCCGGAGAAGGGCGGGAAGGCCATCTCCTCGGTGACGTCGATGAGTCGAGCCGAGAGGCGCGCGAAGGTTGTCCACGGGATGCGCTCGCTTTCGTCCGCGTCGTCGTAAAGAAAGAACAGGTCGGCGTCGGAGCCATCCCATGCCTCAAGGCGCCCGTAGGAGCCGGTGGCGTAGACGCAGAAGGGGTGGCGCTCGAGCAGCGGCTTGATCGGGTCGAGCCCCTCGCCGAGCTCGCGCAGGCGTCGCAGTGAGTACTCGCGAGATGGCTCGGCCACGCGCCAGAGGATATGCCAAGGCTGCCGGCGGGCGCCGCTCGCGCGTCAGGCGCGGCTTCTATGATGGCGTCCGTGGTCCGCCCCGACATCTACATCTCCGCGGACGTCGAGACGGATGGGCCCGTTCCTGGCCCGTTCTCGTTGTTGTCGTTCGGCTTCGCGGCGGTGGGACGCTACGACGGAGCGCATCTCGAGCGCTGGCCGCCACGCGAGCAGACGTTCTATCGAGAGCTGCGTCCGATTTCTGAGGAGTTCCAGCCGGAGGCACTAGCGGTCAACGGGCTTGACCGTGAGCGGCTCCGTCGAGACGGTACGGATCCGAGCGAGGCGATGGCGCAAGCGGCGACCTGGGTGAACGACATTAGCGCGGGTCACCGCCCAGTGCTTGTCGCGTATCCCGTCGCTTTTGACTGGGGGTTCCTGTACTGGTATTTCGAGCGGTTTGCGCCTGGCGGGTCCCCTTTTGGGCACTCGTCCTGTCTTGACATCCGCACCCAGTATCAGGCGCTGGCGGGCACCGTGTTTGACCGCTCGGGCAAGGCGGCTATGCCGGACTTCTTGCTGCCGAGCGTCCCACACACCCACAACGCGCTCGACGATGCCGTTGAGCAGGGTGAGCTTTTCGCGAACCTGCTCGAATGGGCGACGAGGCGACGCGCCCAGGTTGCACGAGCGCACGAGCGCGACACGGCCGAGCCGTCGTGGCTCTCATCGCACATGTTCCCGATCGCCTGAGCGCCCACCATCTTCACCGTCGGGCCGCTTGGCGCAACAGATGCCAGGCGATCTACGAGCACGGATCTTCCGTTGTCGAGGCAACCGTGCTGCGTGGCGCGGGATGTCTTTACCCGCGACCGGGCGGCTCAGGCAGCTCTTGCGTCGGCCGCCGAGGCACGAAGGAAATCGGCCACCTGAGCCAGGGACTGGTAGCCCGCTGTGCCGATTTCTTGGCCGATGCCTGCCGCCCTCAGGACGTCGTTGGCTTGGACGGCTATCCGAGCGGACGGATGCTAATGCTCAAGAGGCAGCACCGGCACTGCGGGCACCGGTGCGATTGGGCGGTCGCGTGCCGAGAAGTTTAGGCCAGTGGAGTCGTTCATTGGCCTAAACCCAATACCGTAAACTTAACGTCTGGTGGACGGGGTATTGTGGCGGGGTGCCTCGTGCGGGCCAGCGTAAGCCGCTGTCTGATTCGCGTTTGACCGATC
>JADGPP010000152.1 GCA_017882375.1 Solirubrobacteraceae bacterium
GCCACCGAGAAGGTCACGCGCAAGACGCTCGACGACGCCGACCAGAAGCGTCTGGTCGAGGAGGCGCTGAGCGAGCTGGACTTCTCGACCATCTCCTCCGCCGCGAATTGACTGTGAGACCGGAAGTCGAACACGATCTCGGGTCGCAGGACCGGACGTCCTGCGGAGGCGCTCTCTAATGGAGGAGCTCGCCGAGGTATACGCCCGCTCGCTGTTCGAGGTCGCGCGCGAGCACGCAAGGCTCGACGAGCTGCGCGAGCAGCTCGGCCAGTTCGCCGACGCGCTGCAAGCAAACCGCGAGCTCGCGGTGTTCTTCTTCTCGCCCTACTTCTCCACCAAGGAGAAGCAGGACGGGCTGGAGCGCATCCTCGACGGGGCCGACGAGGTCTTCTTGAACTTCCTCAAGCTGTTGATCGAAAACCATCGGATGCCGGTGATCTTTCGCACGCGCCAGCAGTTCGAGCACATGTGGGAGCGCGAGAACCAGCTGCTCCCGGTGGACATCACCAGCGCGATCGAGCTCGACCAGGCGACCACGGAGAGCCTCGGCCGGCGGATCGGCGAGCGCGCCGGGCGCAAGGTGCGGCTCGCCGCGCACGTCGACCCCGACATCCTCGGCGGCATCGTGCTGAGGGTGGGTAACTCGATACTCGATGCCTCTATACGCAACCGACTGGAGCAGCTGCGCAGGCACGTTGCCCAAGGAGCTTCCTAGGAAAAGACATGCAGATCAATCCAGATGAGATCACGAGCATTCTGAAGAGCCGCATCGAGGGACTCGGCGGCGGCAGCGCCGAGCTGACCGAGGTCGGAACCGTGCTGTCCGTCGCCGACGGCATCGCGCACCTGCACGGGCTGGAGAACTGCATGTCCTTCGAGCTGCTCGAGCTGCCCCACGGCGTCACCGGGCTGGCGCTCAACCTCGAGTCCGACAACGTCGGCGCGGTGCTGTTCGGCGAGTGGGAGCACATCTCCGAGGGCGACACCGTCAAGCGCACCGGCCGGCTGCTCGACATCCCCGTCGGCGAGGGGCTGCTCGGGCGGATCGTCGATCCGCTCGGACGCCCGCTCGACGGCAAGGGCGACATCGAGGTGACCGAGCGCCGGCCCGCCGAGTTCAAGGCACCGGGCGTCGTCCAGCGCCAGCCGGTCAAGGAACCGATGCAGATCGGCCTGAAGGCGATCGACGCGATGATCCCGATCGGGCGCGGTCAGCGCGAGCTGATCATCGGCGACCGCCAGACCGGCAAGACGGCGATCGCGATCGACGCGATCATCAACAACAAGGACACCGGCGTCGTGTCGGTGTACGTGGCGATCGGCCAGCGCATGTCCACGGTCGTCGCGCTGGCGCAGACGCTCGACGAGAACAACGCACTGGACAACACGATCATCGTCGCCGCTTCCGCCGACGAGGCGGCGCCGATCAAGTTCATGGCGCCGTATGCCGGATGCGCGATGGGCGAGCACTTCCTCTACAACGGCAAGCACGCGCTGGTCGTCTATGACGACCTGACCAAGCACGCCTACGCCTACCGCCAGATGTCGCTGCTGTTGCGTCGCCCGCCCGGCCGCGAGGCCTACCCGGGCGACGTCTTCTACCTGCACTCGCGCCTGCTCGAGCGCGCGGTCAAGCTCAACGACGACCTCGGCGGCGGCTCGCTGACCTCGCTGCCGATCATCGAGACGCAGGCCGGCGACGTGTCTGCGTACATCCCCACGAACGTCATCTCGATCACCGACGGGCAGATCTTCCTGGAGTCCAAACTGTTCAACTCCGGAGTCCGGCCCGCGATCAACGTCGGCATCTCCGTATCGCGCGTGGGCGGCAACGCGCAGATCGGGCCGATGAAGAAAGTCGCCGGCAGGATCAAGCTCGAGCTCTCGCAGTACCGCGACCTGGAGGCCTTCGCGCAGTTCGGCTCAGACCTCGATGCGGACACGCAGAAAACGCTCGCGCGTGGCGAGCGCCTGGTGTCGACGCTCAACCAGCACGAGCGCGAGCCGCTTGCGGTCGAGGATCAGGTCGTGCAGATCTACGCGGCTACCAACGGCTTCCTCGACCGGCTCAACGTCGAACGTGTCGGCGAGTTCCTCTCCGAGCTGACCGAACGCATGCATGCCCAGCACGGCAGCGTGCGCGAGAAGATCGCCGGCGGCGACTGGTCGGGCGACACGCAGAAGGCGGTCCACGACGCCGTCGAGCAGTTCGCCGGCGACTTCGGCTACGACCTCGACGAGGAGGGCCAGCCGCTGGAGGGCGACGAGCTGCCCAGGCAGGCCGGCCAGACGCCCGTCGCGGACGCTTCGGGCGATCAGCAGAGCAGCGCCGAGCGCGAGGAGGAGCCGCAGCCGGCCTAGCGCCGGCGGCCGCCAAACGCCATGGCATCACAGCGCGACGTCAAGAACCGGATCTCCTCGGTGAAGAACATCCAGAAGATCACGCGCGCGATGGAGATGGTCGCCGGCGCGCGCCTGCGCCGCGCCGAGCAGCGGATCGCCGCGCTGCGCCCCTATGCCGACGCGCTGCGCAGGATGACGCGCCAGGCCGCGCAGGCGGCCGGCGCCGAGGCCACGCGGCTGCCGCTGCTCTCAGAGCACGAGTCGACCGACAGGGTCGGGCTGCTGCTGGTGACCGGCGATCGCGGCCTCGCCGGCGGTTTCAACTCGCAGATCATTCGCGCCGGCGTGCGCATCTCAGACGTTTACGCCGAAGACGACGTGCAGACGGCGTGGTATGCGACCGGGCGCCGGGGGGTGTCGTCGCTGACCTTCCGCGGACGCGAGCTGGACGGGAGCTACACGGGCTTCACCGACAAGCCGGCCTACTCCGACGCCCGCTCGATCGCCGACGATCTGATCACCGGCTACGTCGACGGCGGGCTCGACCGCGTGGAGATCATCTACAACGCCTACATCTCGCCGCTGACCCAGCAGGTCACGCGCGAGACGTTGCTGCCGCTCTCACACGCCACGATTGCCGCCGAGGAGTCCCAGGACGGCGACTCGGCCGATGCGGGCGAGCCGAGCGACCGATCGAAGATCGTCCAGCGCGCGCTCGTCGACTACGAGCCCGACCCCGAGGAGATCCTCAAGCGACTGGTGCCAGACTACGTGGAGATCTCGATCTACCGAGCGCTCGTGGAGTCGACCGCCGGCTTCTTCGGTGCCCAGATGACAGCGATGCGCAGCGCATCCGACAACGCGAGCGACATCATCACCGACTTGACGCTGCAGATGAACCGTGCCCGCCAGGCCGAGATCACGCAGGAGATCATGGAGGTCGTGGCAGGGGCCGAGGGCTTGACCTAGCCCGACACGAGAACTTGATCAAAAAAGAGGAGAATCGAAAGCAAATGGACGCAAGCATCGCCACTGAGCCCACCAGCCCCAGCGCTTCCGGCAACGGAGGCGCCACAGAGCGCAACGTCGGGCGCATCGAGGAGATCCAGGGCGTCGTGATCGAGGCCGTCTTTCCCGAGCGCCTGCCCGAGATCAACCACGCGATCACCGTCGCCCGCCCCGCCGCTGCCGCGGCGGAGGAGGCCGAGGGGATCAGCCCCGGCGCCGGCGAGAGCGTGCTCGTTTGCGAGGTCCAGCAGCACCTCGGCGACGACCGCGTGCGCGCGGTCGCGATGGACACGACCGACGGTCTCGCGCGCGGGCTGGAGGTGATCGACACCGGCGCTCCGATCACCGTGCCCGTGGGCGAGGCCACGCTCGGGCGCATCTTCAACCTGCTCGGCGAGCCGATCGATCTCGGCGAGCCGCTCCCCGCCGACACCCCGCGCCGCAACATCCACCAGAATGCTCCGCGCTTCGAGGACCTGACGCCGACGACCGAGATGTTCGAGACCGGCATCAAGGTCGTCGACCTGCTCGCCCCGTACGCCAAGGGCGGCAAGGTCGGGCTGTTCGGCGGCGCCGGCGTCGGCAAGACCGTGCTGATCCAGGAGCTCATCCACAACCTCGCCAAGGAGCACGGCGGGCTGTCGGCGTTCTGCGGCGTCGGCGAGCGCTCGCGCGAGGGCAACGACCTGTGGCTGGAGATGAAGGAGTCGGGCGTGCTCGACAAGACGATGCTCGTCTTCGGG
>JADGPP010000153.1 GCA_017882375.1 Solirubrobacteraceae bacterium
GCAAGCCAGCGCGAACCCGAGGACCGCCGCCGCGTCCATGACGTCGAACGACAGCGGGTCGGTGCCGGTCAGGTACCGGTACACCCAGGACGTCACCAGAGCACCCGAGCTCACCACGACCATCAGCAGAGTCGTGGCATTGGCCGCGACGAGCGGGGCCGGCAGCGTCAGCGCCAGGGACGCCAGGACGCACATGCAGAACAACCAGCGCGTCCGCTCCACCAGACCATCCGGCCGACGCGCTCGGGCCCACACCCGGACCGGCCGCTCGGCACCAACCGGGAGACCTGCCCTGACTGCGTCCACAACACCTTCCGCAAAGGCCGGTCGTTGGACCGCGAGCGCGGGCTCGATCCCACTCCGCGTCTCCCGCAAGGCCTCGTCACCAGCGACCCCGCGGTCAATAGGCCAGCGGAGTGAAGGCACCCGTAATCGCGGTTGCCGCCGGAACACGCCCGGTCGTGAACTGCCGCCGGTACCTCGAAGCGACGACCGCAGCCGAGCCCGCGTCGTCGACGCCCTGCCCGGACTTCGGCATGACCCGGTCAGCGATCCCCTGCGGGAAGCGCTGGGGCGCCTCCGGAACTGACGTGGAGGCGCTAGTCAAGCTTGGTCTGCACACCGACACGCTTTTGGCGACGATCGAGTCACCGGAGGAACGGTTCAGCCGGTACGAGGACGTCACGAGCGCGATCGCCGAGACCGGGACGGAGCGCCCCACGGTCGTGGTCATCGACGACGCGCATTGGGCGGACGAGCCGTCACTGCTGCTGCTGCGGCACGTCGCGAACCGGGTCGCCGACCTGCCGCTGGTGGTCATTATGACGGCCCGCGACGTGGAACCACAGTCGACTTTGCGCAGCCACCTCGCCGGTCTGGTTCGCGTCAGCGGCGCAGCGCCGTTGGACCTGCGTGGCCTCGCCGAGGAGGACGTTCGCAACCAGCTTTCGCTGGTCGTCGATGTCGGCGTCGCCGACGACCGGGCTCCCGAGGTCGCCGACGTGACCGGCGGGAACCCGTTCTTCGTCCGCGAGCTTGCCCGTGCGTTGGCCGACGGCACCTGGACGCGCGGGGCGCCACCGGCGACCGTTCGCGACCTTGTCGTCGCTCGTCTCCGCGCGGTTTCTGCCGACTGCCGGAATTTCCTAGAGGTAGCGGCGATCGTCGGGCGCCACTTCTCGCTCCTCGTCGTCGCTGCGGCGCTCGGCAGGAGCGACATCGGCCTGCTCGACGTCGCCGATGAGGCCATCGGCTACGGCCTCATCGATCGCACCGGCGACGACATCGGGAGCTACCGGTTCGTGCACGCGCTGACCCGTGACGCGGTCGAGAGTTCCCTCGACAGCGGTCGCCGCATCGCGCTGCACCGAGCGGTCGCGGTCGCCATCGAGGCGACGTACGCGCGCGACCTGACCGAACACTTGGCCGACCTCGCCCGGCACTGGGCACACGTCGCACCGTTTGGGGCCGCAGCGACGGCGCGGGCTTGGGCGGTTCGCGCCGGGGACGAGGCGGTGCGCCGGCTGGCATACGAGGAGGGTGTCCGCCTGTATCGCATCGCGCAGCATCTGCTGGTGACAGAGGTGACCGATGCCGAACGGTGCGAGTTGGCGTTGAAGCTCGCCCGCGCGGCGTACTTCTCCGGCGACCTCGCCTCCACTGTCGCCGCCGCGCGGGCCGCAGCGGACGATGCCCGGGCCGCAGCGGACGCGCGCCTTCTCGCCGAGTCGGCGCTCACCGTGGAAGCGGCGCCCGACGCGACGGTCAATGCGACCGCCCGTGACCTCGCCGACGAGGCCCTGGCTGCACTCAACCGTGACCGGGTCGACGATCCTGCGCTTCGCGCCCGGTTGCATGCACTGCAGAGCCACCTGGCCTTCTACGCCGGCGACCGCGCCGCGACTGATTCCCGCAGCCGCACCTCGCTTGACCTCGCCCGCGAATCAGGTGACGACCGCGCGCTCGTCGAAGCACTGCGGGCTCGGCAGGAAGCGCTGCCCGGCCCGGCCGGTCGCGCGGAGCGCGATCAACTGGCCGACGAGATGGCCACCGCGGCGCAGCACATCGGCCGCCCCCGCGCGGAAATGTGGGGCCGGTTATGGCGGGTGGAGGTGCTGTCCGAACGCGGCGAGTTCGCCGCCGCCGACCGGCTCCTGCCGGACCTCGGTCGCGTGGTCAGGAGGGTTGGTGGGCCGGTCACTGGGTGGCTGCACGATCGCGCGGCCGCTGGTATCGCGCAAGCCCTCGGTCGGTACGAGGAAGCCGACCAATTGTCGCGGCGCGCGTTCGCGCAGATGCGCGGGCGTGAGCCGGCACCGGCGCACGGCGCGTTCATGGCGTTGCAGACCGCGCTTAGCCGTCACCGCGGGCCTGTCGACGACGTCGTCGCGCTCGCGCGCGGGGAATGGAGTTCACCTGAGCGCTTCCGCGTGATGGGCCGGATGACCCGGGCGTATCAACTCACGCTCGCCGGGTTCACCGACGAAGCCGACGCGATTGTCGCCGAGGCAGGTCGGGTCGACGACTGGGACCTGCCGGCGTTCTTCGTCGTACCGGCGCTGGCGCGCGCCGGATTCATCGCCGCCGCGCTCGACCGAGTCGCAGACCTGCAACTGATCCTTGACCGTCTCTCAGCGTTTCGCGGCGAGCACGCGACGGCTTCCGGAGTCGCATATGACGGACCGGTGGAACTCACGCTCGGGATCGGCCGAGCGAAGCTCGGCGACGTCGAGGGCGCTGTCGAGGACCTGCGTATCGCGATCGCGCGGGCAGAGGCGGCGGGTTCGCCGGGGTTCGTTGCCGAAGCTCAGTTCCATCTCGCAACCACCCTCGCCTCCCGCGACGCGCTGGAGGCGAAGACGATCGCCGAGATCGCCCGACGCAGTGCACAGGCCATCGGCATGGCGGCGTACCTCCAACCGATCGCCGAACTGCTCGCCTGGCTCGACGGCACATCACGAGCCGACATCCTCAGCGCGCGCGAGGACGAGGTCGCCCGGCTCGTCGCCGAAGGGCTCACCAACCGCGAGATCACGCAGCGACTTTTCATCTCCGAACGCACCGCGCAGAACCACGTGCAGCACATCCTCACCAAACTCGACTTCACCAGCCGAGCGCAGATCGCCGCGTGGGTGACTGCGCAGCGCAATGAGTAGGCCGATGAGCAATTCGGCGGGTGTCCAGTGGTAGCCAGCGCTCGTACCGTCCTCCCGACGGCCAACCGGGGCCGAACAACCGAGGAGGAGAACATGTCGTATCTGACGATTGCGAAGCCGGGGTTCGGCACTCTCGAAGGCTTCCAGAAGCTCATGAGCGCGCAGGGGATCGGCCAAGGTGAGCCGGAAGGGCTGCAGGCACGATACGTCGCCGACGTCGGCGACGGCATTCGGGTGGTCGCGGTCTGGGAGTCGAAGCAGCACGCCGACCGGTTCCTCGAGGAGCGGCTCGCACCAGCGCTCACGATCGCTTTCGACGAACCGCAGGGTCGCCCCGATGTGCTGCAGGGCGTGGTCGCGAACAGCTACACCGCCTGAGTCGGTTCCGGAGACGGAGGCTGCATCCCCAGCTGAGGTGGACGCAGCCTCCGTTCGCCGTCTGCACGCCCATCAGTACGACGCTGCATGCCCTTGCTCTGCCGTCTCGTATCGGGCGGCTTCGCCGCCACCGCGTGTCATGTTTTCGGCATGAACGCACTCTCCGGGGCATGGTTGCGCGTCCCGCGCGCACGGCGGCTTGGTCGCGCGTCCCGCGCGCACGGCGGCTGATCCGGATGTCTGTTGCGAGGTGCCGACGTTCGGGCGCGCTCGGGCGATGCCGCTGCTGGCCGTTATGGCGTACAAACTCTTCGTGCGCGTCTTCACCACCGCAACCGGGGTTGTCCCTGAGTGGGGTGGGACTGATGGCGTCGACCTGGACAGTGACACGGTTCGAGCCTGGTCAGCGCGCGCGCGAGCCGCCTCGCCAGGTCGAGTACCGGGTTTGATGGAGACCATCAAGCCTGGAGGAACATCGATGGTGGCACCGAGGAAGTACCCGGAGGAACTGCGGGAGCGGTCGATCCGGA
>JADGPP010000154.1 GCA_017882375.1 Solirubrobacteraceae bacterium
CGGCACCTTGAAGTGCCCGCTCGCGCATTTGTACTTTTCCGGCACCTTCGTGCTTTTGTTGTTGACCATCAGGCCGATGAATTTGTAGGCGGCTGCGCAGCTGACGCCCTTGGTGGAAATCGCCTTGACGGTGATCTTGAATGACCTGGTCCCACCCATTCCGTCTTCGATCTGAACCGTCTCGGTCTTGTTGGCGCAGGTGTGCACCGTGGGCGCCGCAGATGCACCCGGCGTGATCGCCGCCGTTGCGGCGACGAGCGCGACGGCGCTTCCCAGCGTCGCGAGTCCCTGCCATCTACGTGCGGCTTGCATCTGGCTCTCTTTCGGTCTCATCCGGCGCCCTTGTGACACCGATTTGTGGCCCAGCATACTGACAGCGCCCGGGCGGGCATACGCAGGATTGCGCACTTCGACGCCGTCGAGCTGCGGGCGCCGTGACGCCACGCGAGCGGCAGACGCAAAGACAAAGAGCCGACCGCTGGGCCAGCTCTTTGCCGAGGAGAAAAGGCAAGACGTTGAGACTCGATCCGTCCCGGAGAACAATACCTCATTCCTGGCTGGCCGGCCAAGATGGTCGTCGCGCCCCGCAGCGTGGCCGTGCGTTTTGCAGCGATGCGATGATCCTCTTTCTTGGATCTCAACGAGGAGGACCCTGATGGCTGGTATGGGAGACAACCCTCACGCAGACGCCGGCGACGAGCGTGCCCCGAGGGCAAGGCTGATGCAGGAAGTCGCCGATCAGATGGACGCGATCGAAACCGATTTCGGCGACAAATTTGAGATCGGAAGGGTGATCACGATCGTCGAGGTCACAGGACCCGACGGCGACATCGGGATTCGCGTTCGAGCCGGACAGCTCCCGTGGGTCTCACTGGGGATGCTCGAGTGGGCGAAAAAAAGCTTGGAAGCCGCAGCGGGGTAGTTCTCGGGCCCGCCACGCCGATCTCGATCCGGCGATGCAGAGACGCCGAAGCCGACGATCGGCGAGGTCGAGCCAAACCGGCGCGCCGCGCCTTTGACCCCTGCGCAGCAGGCCAACTCCCCAGCTCCGAAGCGAAAAAGCCTGCAAATGTGGCCTATACGTAACCGTTCAGTCGTTGGTTTCCATAACAAGGAGCGCTGGTGGCGGCGGCGAATCTTGGGGGTGTGGAGCGTAGTGAGGCGGAGGCGATCTATGAGGCTGGCAAAGAGTGCTGCGTGGAGTTCATCCTGGAGTTGGCGCAGGCACTTGAGCAGCTGACCGTTGCCAACGCGCGGCTTGGGGAGCGGGTAGGCAAGCTTGAGGAGCAGACCCGCCAGAGCTCACGCAACAGCTCAAAGCCTCCATCTCAGGATCCACCGGCAACACGCCAGCAGCGCCGGGCGGAGGCTCGGGCCAAGGCCAAGGAGATGCTGCGCAAGGCGGGCGGGCAGCCTGGTCATCGCGGCTCTGGGCGAAAGTTCGCGCCGGAGGACCAGCTCGATGAGATCGTCGATCATTATCCAGACTCCTGCCACGGGTGCGGGCACGAATTCGGCATGCAGGAGCGCGTCCCCTCGCATCGCTTCGGGCGCCATCAGGTGGCTGATCTGCCGCCGACCAGCGTGATCTTGACCGAGCACCGCACGCACCGCCTGCGCTGCCTGCGTTGCGCCGCAAAGACCACCGGGGTGCTGCCCGGTGAGATCGGCTGCTCGGCCTTCGGTCCCCGGCTTGCGGCCGCGATCGTGAGCATGACCGCGCGCAACCGCATCTCCCGCCGCGACATGACCGAGCTAGCAAGGGAGCTGTTTGGGATCTCACTCTCGGTCGGTGCGCTCGACGCGATCTGTCAGCGCGCCGCGGTGGCGCTCGTCGCACCGCACGAGCAGCTCGTTCGTCGCGGCAGTGCTCGCGTCGCCCGCGGTCAATCTGGACGAGACCGGCTGGCACACAGCCGGCGAGGGTCGCACGTTGTGGACCGCGACGACGCCTGAGGCAGCGATCTTCCGAGTCGCAGAGGACCGCCATCGCGACCGTCTGGAAGAGTTGATCGGCAAGGACTTCGAAGGGATCGCGTGCTCGGATCGCTGGTGGGCCTACGACCACCTTGACCCCTGCTGCCGCCAGGTCTGCTGGCAGCACATCTATCGCGACTTTCGCCGCCACGCCGAGGGACTCGCGCTGCAGAAAGCCTTCGGCGAGCAGGGTCTTGCGCTCACCGAGCGGCTGTTTTCCCTCTGGGGCGCCTTTGGCGAGCACCAGGACCGCACGCGGCTTACAGACGAGATGGAGCCGATCCAGGCCGAGCTACGCGAGCTGCTCGAGCACGCCGCGCGCAAGAGCAAGCGCACTCGTCTTCACCGGCGCTTCGCGGCCAACCTGCTCAAGATCTGGCCAGCGCTCTTTACGTTCGTGACCGTCGAGGGCGTCGAGCCCACCAACAACGCCGCCGAGCGCTCGCTCCGCGGCCCAGTCATCTATCGCAAGCTCTCCCACGGTACCCGCTCAGATGACGGCGAGCGATTCATCGAGTGCATCCTCTCGGCCTCGGTCACCTGTCGTCTTCAACACCGATCGCTATTTGCCTACCTCGTCGAGCTGTTCACAGCCCAGGCCCGCGGCGACCCGCACCCAGCACTCGCCTGAGCTGCCATCCACGGCCCACCGAAACCGGCGACTGAACGGTTACCCTATACGCCTATACGCCGAGTGAGCATGTGTGTCCGTAGTCACACTTATGTCCTCAGAGTATGTATACTTAGGGCATGGCCTACGAGCAAGCACCCAAAGCCCCTCGAAATCGCAACAATCCCGGCCGCTCGCCGTCCTCGGAATCGGACTACTCGCTGATGGAGTTCATCGCGCAGTACCCGAACGACGCTGCCTGCCTAGACCGGCTTTGGCGGGATCGCTTTGCGCCGGATGGGCATCACGCGCAATGCCCGCGCTGCGAGAAGGAGCGCAAGTTCCATCGGACCAAGACTCGCGCCTCCTATACGTGCGACACGTGCGGGCTGCACATCCATCCGATGAAGGGAACGATCTTTCAGAAGTCCACGACCTCGCTGCATCTGTGGTTCTACGCGATGTATCTCATGACGAGCACTCGCGCGGGGATCTCGGCCAAGCAGCTAGAGCGAGAGCTTGGCGTGACCTACAAGACCGCACATCGCATGATGAAGAAGATCCGCACTGAGCTTATGCACGACATGGACGACGAGCCGCTCTCCGGCGACGTTGAGGTCGATGAGACTTCGATGGGCGGGAAGGCCCGTAGGCGCATGGACCGCTTTGAAGGCGCAGCGTTCCGCGAGGCCAAGCCGACCGTCCTAGGGATGGTCGAGCGTGGAGGACGTGTGCGCGCTCGCGTGATCGCCTCACGGCGCGGCGCTCCGCTTAGTAGAGCGGTGGTGGCGAACGTCAATCCAGACTCGATCCTGTTTACGGACGATTGGGCGTCCTACAAGCCGCTTCGCCGCTCCTACATCGACCACAAGATCATCAACCACTCCGCCGGTCAGTACGTGGTCGGGGATGTCTACACGAACACGATCGAGGGGTTCTTCGGCAACCTCAAGACCGGGATGCGAGGCGTCTATAAGAAGGTCTCGCCGGCCTATCAGTACACGGTGGCGCTACAACGCTCGCCGTGATGGTCGGGCGATGTTCGAGCAGTTGCTCGCGCGCGCCGCAGATGCCTAGTATCGGACGGTCGCTTCGTTGAACGGCGCGACGTTGGGGGGTCGTCTAATGGCAAGACACATGTCTTTCGAACTAGAGATCTGGGTTCGACTCCCAGCCCCCCAGCTATAGCTTTCCATCGTCGATGCCGATACCATCGGCATCGAAAGACATGTGTCTATGCGTGCCTACGGGCAGGACGTAGACGAATCGCATCGAAGGCTCGTTACTAGGTTGGGGGTCGTAAGGTCCCTCTGAACGCGAGTCTTTGGTGTTTCTAGCCCACGCCACCCCTATTTGCAGGGTTGAGCCAGGCCGACTTTGACGGAGGCCCCGTTTCGTGGATTCGTCCGCGAGAGAGGAGACCCTCCCGTCATGCCAAGACCGAGAAAGTACCCACCGGAG
>JADGPP010000088.1 GCA_017882375.1 Solirubrobacteraceae bacterium
GCTCGCTGGAGCCCTCCGACATCCACCCGCGACCGATCCGAAGTCCGAAACTCGTTCCTAAATTCACCGCCGAGCCCTTGACTTTCATCGGTCGTCCAATCCAGGCGCCCGCGTAGGTCCAGCGCAGAGTGTTGCTTCGGGTCGAATGCGGGAGCGGGTGACATGAGGGGCGTCGGGTTCGCCTCAGCTCTGACGGCGCCAGGGCCGGCTGATATGGCTACGACGGAGCGTCCTCCCGTTCGAGCCCACGTGAGGTTGCTGGCACCCGTAGCATCAGAGATCGTGAGGCTGCTCACCGCAATGCTGCTGACCAGCGTCGGGCTTGCTTGGACTGCTACTGCGGTGGCGGCTCCCACCACGATCGCTGCGTTGCACGGGGCCACTGCTGTTGAGGCATACGGCGATGTCGCGGTGTGGAGTGACTATGACGCGACGGAACGGTCCTGGCATGTCGTGGTTCGTCGCCACGGGCAGATCTCGACGCCGCCGATTCCCACAGCCCAGAAGGCGATCGAAGTCGACGTCGGGCCGGGTCCGTCCGGAGTGCCGACGCTCGCCTACGTCAACTGCGCAGGCGGATGTCACCTCATGGTCTCGGGCGTCGATGGCAGCGATTCCCAGACTGTCCCCGGCAGCCAGGAAGCCAAGCATCCGACGATCTGGGGCGATCGAGTCGCGTGGGTGAGCGGCAAGGCAAAGGTGATGATCAGCCGTTTGGACGGCAGCGGGCGCAGGGTACTCGCGGGCGTGCCGCATCGCAGGTGCTACTACAAGGAACCGGGAACGCCACCGCGGCTGGTTTGCGAAGCTCCACAACTGCCTGAAGTTGAAGCGCTTCAGCTCTATCGCGGGCAGCTCGCGCTGATCGACACCTTCATCCTCAACGACAACGTCGGAGCCGTCGGTACCACCACCGAGGTGCGGACAGAGGCGACCAACGGAGCGCCGCAGCGGCTCGTAGCGCTGTTGGGCGTGGGAGAGGGTGATGAGAGCTGGCTTGGACCGTCGTGGTCTGACGGGAAGCTGTACTTCTATGAGGACAGCATGGGCGCCGGCTTCGTCGTGTACCGCTTCGATCCGGTGCGCGACACCTACCTCAGTGCTCGCGCCCACACCTATCTGACGGGCTTCTCGGTCGTCGGGGACCGCGCCTACGAGGCAACCGCTTCGGGCGATCCGAGGTCCGGCAGCGCGTGTCTGGAAGATGAAATACAACCCTGCGTGGTGCGGCTGAGCGAACCATTTGCGCTCAAGGCCTCCAGAGCTCCAGTGCATGTGCCCTGAGACTTCCACGAGCATGTCCCGACTGATCTCGATGCGATGCCGAACCTCCTACGCGCCGCGAGTGCGCGAGCAGATGGCGCGGCGCCGGTCCTGATGCTCAGCCCGCTCGCCCGTGCGCTTCCTTCGGGTGTGCCTGTCGATCGCCTGAGTGGCGCTAACGGTGTGCGGCGGATCGGGCGACCTTTGCGGCGCGAACGGCGATTTCGCCGCTCGCCGCTCCAGCCCCACGTAGCCGTTGCTCGTACTGGTTGAGTTGGTGACGGATGAGAGGATGCCCTGTCGTTTCGATGCGCAGTAGCCCAGCTGTTGTTTCGTTGAGCGGCAGCCGTTCGTATGCTGTGACGTCGGTGATCTCTGTCAGCGTGCCGGCATTTCCGAGGGCGTCCACCCCGACTTTTTCGACAGTGACGCGAACAGGAGCATAGGTTTCAGGTTCGACGTCGTATTCGACCGGATACGCAGCGCCGGAGCTGACGCTCGTGGGTCGCGGGCGTGGTTCGGAGCCTGTCAGCCGGAGGACTTCTCGACCGCTGACGGTCCCCTTGCCGATGAGGTGCAGTTGACCGGAGGCGAGCATCGAGCCTATGTGCGTCACGGGGTCGGTGCCTAGGCCGCCAGAGACCTGGGCCGTGCAGGACGACTCCTCTGAGGTTTCGTCTTGGCCTTTGCTGACCGGCACTACGACCAGTTCGTTTGTCAGAAAGGCCTGGTTGTAGGTTTCTTCGCTGCCATTGGAGTAGGCGCATTGAATGGGTGCGGCCGTGACTGAGCCCGCCCGGGTGCTCGTCGGGATGGTTGTGGCGATCCGCCAGCGCGTCGGCCCGGACGCCGACCACTCTTCGGCGGTGCGCGGCTTGTTCCACCCGAGGCTTTCGGCTTCCGAGCCCGTGACTTCGGGGTGAGTTCCGCCGCGCATTTCAAGATGCGAGATCGTCGAAATCCGGAGGACTTGGCCAGGCGGGGCGAGTGCGGCCTCGGCCTGTGCGATCACGTCCACACGTCCTCCACCGCCGCCGACCAGCAGCACGGCACCAGCGACGACGACGCCCAGCGCCAACACGCCGGTTGCGATCCGTCGACGTCCGCGCGTCTGGCTGGCTCGCCTGTGCTCGGCCTGCTCGAGCTGGTCCCCCATGTCCCGGAGGAACCGCGCATACTCATCGCCCGGCTTTGGGGGTTCATAGCTTGTCTCAGTCATCCTTCTCGCGCCTCCTTGAGTGTTTGGACATCCAGAACGCGAGCGAGAGTCCTCATCCCGCGCGAGACTCGCAGTCGCGCGGCCTGCTCGGAGATCGCCAGCCGGCTCGCCAGGTCCGAATACGAAAGCTCATCGACGATGCGGAGCGTGATCGCCTCGCGCGCACCATCGGACAACATGGCCACCCCTGCGGCGATCGCGTCGCGCATCTCATCGAGTCCCGCACGCTGGACGATCTGGGCTTCCGTCTCCGCGCTGATCGCCGGCCGCTCCATCCCAAGACGTTGCATAGCGCGGCACTCCGCCTCACCGCGGCGGTAGTAGCGGGCGAGCTGTCGGCGCGCAATCGTGTACAGCCACGCGACCTCCTGCTCGTCGCTACCGCGGAACCGTCCACGGCTTCCGAGCGCCTGGGCGAACGTCTCACCCCACAGATCAGCAGCTATCTCGGTATCGCCCGTGCGGCGCACCAGAAACCGCAGCAGTTCATCACCATGATCGCTGTAGAGCGCCTTTACGTCGGGGCCTTTATCGAACATCCAACCCTTAAATGCCACGAGCACGCAAACTGTGTCAAATCAGCCCAGCACCGGCGACCCGCAGCGGCCCGCGCCCGAAGGCGCAGGCCACGCCGGCGATCAGGCCGCCACCGGCTCCTTGTTCTTGCGGGCCGGCTTGGCCGGCTCGGGCTCCTCGGTCGGACGGGGGGCGGCCAGGAACTCCACGTTCCCGACGACCGTGTCGTCGTGGCGTTTCGTGCCGTCGGTCTCCCACTGGCCGAGCTCGATCCGCCCGTCCACGGCGACCAGCCAGCCAGGCGCTCCAACCGAGCGTTTTTCGGCGGCACCTGAGGGCACCGGCGATCCCTGAAAACCGCATAGGTAAGGCAAGAACGCTGGTTCCCGGCAGACTGGGAAGCCGTGGACAGCGGTTCGGCCGTCGGCTTTCCCGCCACGAAAGCAGAAGCGCGTCTCGTGGCCGGTCGCGCTGTGGCTGTTTCGTCCGGAGCGAGCGTGACCTTGCCACAGCGGAGACGCTCGGATCTCGCGCAAAGCAGCGGCGACGGCGGCGTCGGTCGCCACCTCAATCTCCGTGCGCAGACTCTCGCGGACGAACTGACTGATGTAGGCTCGAACATCACCCGCGAGCTCAAGAAGAGGCGACGTTGGAGGCTGACGAGCTCGGCCCCGCGGGGCCAGGCCAGGTCAGTCGAGGCCCTCCGATCCACCAAGACGTCCAGGCTGCGTCCGGTCGCCTGCGACCGCGCTCCCTGCAGGTAGCGCAGGGGTTTGTCGCTCCGGACATCCAGCCCGAGCACCGTCGCTCTGCTCATTCGGTCCATATGCAGCTCCCAGGCCCTGGCCCACGATCGATCCTGATCCGGCGCCGCGTCGCACGCCGCGAGAGCGCCTCGACCTCCATCAGGTCACGGTCGAGGCCCACCGTGAAGGCGAGCGCGCTCAGCGGCGGGCGCGTCGCAGTCCAGGCCACAGGTTGCCCGCCCCGGGGCCATCGACCTCACGAACGGGTCGCGACGGCTTGCTTGAGACCCTCGGGCGGCTGCTGGGTGAGAAGGGTCTCGAGCCTGGCGAAGAGCGGACCCTTTGCCAGGAGGGACAGGACGGGGCCGGGGTCGAACTCGGTCTGGAAGCTTGCGTGCGTGCGGCCATCGCCGAGGTCCTCGAAGGTCCAGGCGACGGTGAGGTGCTTCAGGTCGCCGGACTCTCGCTCCATGTGGAGGGAGCGCCCCTCCTCGTAGGTGACGCGTAGGTTCACCTCGACCCGGGCGAGAATCGCGTGGATGCTGGTCCTGACCAACGATGTGCGGCCATCGCGGTCGCGCTCCAGGACCTCGACGGCTGCGACGGCCTCCTGCCACTCGGGCGTGCGTGGAGTGTCACAGACCATCTCGAAGCAGACAACGGCCGGAGCTCCTATCTCGGCCGAGGAGGCACCCCGAAGCGGCTCATCGCAGCTCCGCCGAGGTCTTGCCGAGCAGCTGGCGGGCGATGATCAGCAGCTGGATCTGCTGGGTGCCCTCGAACAGGTCGAGGATCTTCGCGTCCCGCGCCCACTTCTCAAGCAGCAGCTCCTGGCCGTAGCCCAGGGGGCCGCAGAGGCGCACGCAGCGCATCGCGACATCCACGCACGTGCGCCCGGCCTTCGCCTTCGCCATCGACGCCTGCAGCGAGTTCGGCCTTGAGTTGTCCGCCATCCAGGAGGCCTGAAGTGTCAGCAGCCGCGCCGACTCATAGTCGGCGTCCATGGACAGCAGCTCGGCGGCCGCGGCGCTCTGCAGCGCCGCGGGCGTGTCGGGGTCCGCGCACACGCCCTCCCCGACGAGCAGCCTGCGCGTCTCCTGGAGGCAGGCACGGGTCAGCCCGACCGCCATCGCCGCCACGAGCGGGCGCGTGTTGTCGAACGTCTGCATCACCCCCGCGAAGCCGCGCCCGGCGTCCACCTCGGGCGAGCCAAGCAGGTTCTCCCTCGGCACACGGCAGTCCTCCAACCGGAAGTTCGCCGTGTCGGACGCGCGGACACCGAGCTTGTGCTCCAGGCGGTCGAGATGCAGGCCGGGGTTCTCGCGCTCGACCACGAACGACTTGATCGCCGCGCGGCCGAGGGAGCGATCGAGCGTCGCCCACACGACGATCAGATCCGCGCGGTCACCGGAGGTGACGAAGATCTTCTCGCCGTTCAACACGTATTCGCCGGTGTCCTCGTCTAGCACAGCCGTCGTGCGGATCGCGGCGGAGTCCGATCCCGCCCCGGGCTCGGTGATCGCCATCGCCGCCCACATCCCGTTGAAGCGCTCGCGCTGCTCGTCGTCCGCGACCGAGGCGATCGCGCTGTTGCCGAGCCCCTGGCGCGGCATCGAGAGCAGCAGGCCCACGTCCCCCCAGCAGAGCTCCATGATCGACAGCGCCGTCGACATGTTCGAGCCGTTGCGCACGCCGGGGCTCTCCCCTCCGCTCCGCCGCACGCCCGCCGCGCCCGCGCCGCCGCTCTCGCCGCCGTCGCTCATCCCGTCGATCAGCGCGGCGAGCATGTCGAGCTCCTTGGGGTAGGTGTGCTCAGCCTCGTCGTACTTGCGCGAGATCGGACGGAAGACCTCGCTGGCGAGGAGGTGGGCCTGCTCGACGAGCGGACGGAACTTCCTGGGGACCTCGAGGCTGATCATCGAATTGCCCTCCAGTCGGTGGCGGACGGGCTCATACGAGCAGGGCGCCCTCGAAGACGCCCGCGGCCTGCAGGTCGCGGTACCAGCGCTCGACGGGGTGCTCGGTCACGTAGCCGTGGCCGCCGAGGAGCTGCACGCCCTCCGAACCGATCCAAGCCCCCTTCTCGGCGCAGAGCGTGCGCGCCACCGCGACCTCATGCGCGAAGTCCCTTCCGGCATCGGCGCGGCTGGCGGCGCGAAGGGTCGCAAGGCGCATCCCCTCCAGCTCGATCGCGATGTCAGAGATCGTGAACGCGACCGCTTGGCGATGGCTGATCGGCTCCCCGAACGCGACGCGATCATTCACGTACGGGATCACGTAGTCCAGCACGGCCTGGGCGGTGCCGAGGCTGAGCGCGCACCAGGCAAGGCGCGCGCGGCGGACGCACGCGGCGTAGACGGCCGGGTCGCCGCCGCCGAGCAGCGCGGCCGCGGGGACACGCACGTCGGGCAGCAATACGTGGCCGGTCGCGGCAGCGCGCACGCCCATCGTCGGCGCCGGGCGGCTCAGCACGCCGCGAGCGCCGGTCTCCAGGAGGAACAGCGCCGGGCTCTCGCCCTCGATCTGCGCTCCCACGATCAGCAGGCTGTTCTCCGCGGCGCGTGGCACGAGCGCCTTGATGCCGTCCAGGACGTAGTCGCCGCCGGCGTCACGGCGGGCGAGCGTCCTGGGCATGGCGGGGTCGAACAGCGCCCGCGGCTCTCCCAGCGCGAGCGCCGCGGCCGGCATCTCATCGCCGAGGAGCGCCGGCAGGTAGGTCGCCTGCTGGTCGCCGTCGCCCCACAGGCCGAGCGCGGTCGCGACCGATGCCGGCGCGAGCGCCGCGACGGCGAGACCCATGTCGCCGTGCGCGAGGGCCTCGGCGGCGAGCACCGAGGTGACGCTCGAGCGCTCGCTGACTGCGCCGCCGATCTCTTCGGGCACCCCCAGCATGCTCAGGCCCAGCTCCGCGATCTGCTCGAGCAGCTCCCGGGGCGCAGCGCACGCGGAGTCCGCGGCGCCCGCCGCGGGACGCAGCTGCTGCTCGGCGAATTCACGGAAGGCGTCTGTGACCATCTGCTGCTCCTCGGTCGGTGTGAGGTCGAACAGGCCGCTCTCGCCAGCCGCCTGGAGCCGCGCCGGCTGGGACCGGCGCGCCGCCTTGAATGTGCGTCCGGCGGCGCCGGACGCACGGAAACCGTCACGGGTGGCTCGGTAGAGGAGCCGCTCGGCCGGCCGGCGGACCCGCAGGCGGTCGAGGCGCTGGGACCCCGCGATCCGCCCCAGCACCCGCAGGCCCAGCCGCATGCCGCGTTCGGTCGCGCTCATCTGCTCACCGTCCCTTCGAGATGGATCACTGCTTCGTCCTCGCCCGAGCGCACGGCGAAGCTCGTCCTTGAGTGCTCGTGCGCCTGCGCGAACGTCACGCGAGCAGGCAGGAAGATGGGCTTGCGGAAGCTGACCTGGACCGTGTAGGCGTCGGGTAGCTTTGCCTGGAGCGCGGCGAGGCAGCGGGCCTTGGTCCACATGCCGTGCGCGATCGCCCTCGGGAACCCGAACGGCCTGGCGCTCAGCGCGTGCAGGTGGATCGGATTGCGGTCGCCGGAGACGCGGGCGTAGCGGCGGCCGAGGTTCGCGGGAAGGCGCCACTCGTTTGGTTCCATCAGCGATGGCAGCGCCACCGCGGCCGCACGGTCGGCCGCGCTCGCCTCCCCGATGCCGCGGCGCAGCATCGTGCTGTGCTCCTCCCAGATCAGCTCCTCGCCGACCCGCACCTCGGTCACGATCGTGAACGTGGCGCCTTTGGCGTGCTCCTTCAGCGGGGTGGCGTGGACACGCAGATCCAGCGGCTCCTCGACACCGACCGCACGGTGCACCCGGATCCGGTTGTTCACGTGCACGAGCCCGATCGCTGGAAACGGGAAGGAGCGGTCGGTCATCAGTGCCATGTGCAACGGGAACGCGAGCACGTGCGGGTAGGTGGCCGGGAGGTGGTGACGGCCCAGAAATCCGCACACGCCGCTGTACTCCAAGAGACTTCTGCGATCGACGCGGACATCCGCGAGCGTCAGCTGCAGGTCAGGGACCTCTCCCCCACCGCCCGCCACCCACGGCAGTCGTGAGGCGCCCGGGAGCATCGGCGCGAGCGCGCGGGCATACAGGGGTAGGACGCGCGGAGCTCTCCTGAACTCGCGAACGGCCATCACGCCCCCAGAAGATTCTGGCCGCAGACGCGGACGACGTTGCCGTTGAGGCCGCCGGAAGCCGGCGAGGCGAGCCACGCGATCGTCTCCGCCACGTCGATCGGAAGCCCGCCTTGGGAGAGCGAGTTCATGCGCCGGGCAGCCTGACGCAGCGCGAACGGCATCCCGGCCGTCATCTGGGACTCGATGAATCCGGGGGCGACCGCGTTGATCGTCGCCAGGCGGGCGCCCAGCAGCGGCGCGTAGGCGTCGACGATGCCGATCACGCCGGCCTTCGAGGTCGCGTAGTTGCTCTGGCCGGCGTTGCCGGCGATTGCACTGATCGAGGAGACGCAGAGGACCCGGCCGCCTGGCCGCAGCACGGTATATGAGGCGCCAGCGATGAGCGCGTCGGTGATCCGCTGGACGGCGAGCAGGTTCACGTCGATGACGCTGCTCCAGAGCGCGCCGTCCATCCGCCCAAGTGTCCTATCGCGCGTGATGCCGGCGTTGTGGACCACGACGTCGACGCCGTCATGCTCGGAGTGCAGGTGCGCGGCAATCCTCTCCGGTGCGTCCTCGGCGGTGATGTCCAGCGCGAGCGCGGAGCCGCGGAGACGGCTCGTGAGCGCCTCCAGGTCGTCGGTCAGCGACGGCACGTCGAGGCCGACGACATGCGCGCCGTCGCGCGCGAGCGTCGCCGCGATCGCCGCTCCGATGCCGCGCGAGGCGCCCGTCACGAGCGCGACCCTGCCGTCGAGCGGGCGATCCCAGTCGAGCACAGGCGGCTCGCTCGCCGGGCCGAGGAGCACCACCTGCCCCGACACGTACGCCGAGCGGGGTGAGAGCAGGAAGCGCAGCGTCGAGGCGAGCTGGCCCTCGCCACCAGGCGCGACGTAGAGGAGCTGAGCGGTGCCACCGCGGCGCAGCTCCTTGGCGACCGAGCGCGTGAAGCCCTCAAGCGCCCGTTGCGCGACCGCCTCCGACGGCGTCCTCGCCTGCGCCGGAGGCGTGCCGAGCACGACGACGCGCCCGCACGCCTGGAGGGTACGGATGCTCGGGTGGAAGAACGCGTGCAGCTCTCCCAGCGCCTGCGGGTCGGTGATCCCGGTCGCGTCAAAGACGAGCGCCCGGTGGCGCTCCCCGCCCGCGGCCGGAGGCTCCACCACCTCCGCGTGCGCGTCGGTGAGCACCTGCGCAAGCGCGCGGGCGAGGCGCCCGCCGGGCGCTCCGCCGAGCAGCACGCGGCCCTCCAAAACCGCCTGGCCCGGGC
Source organism: Solirubrobacteraceae bacterium (assembly GCA_017882375.1). Taxonomy (GTDB): domain Bacteria; phylum Actinomycetota; class Thermoleophilia; order Solirubrobacterales; family Solirubrobacteraceae; genus Palsa-744. Next base: position 9,139 of record JADGPP010000088.1, read on the forward strand.
TGTAGCGCTCAAGCGGCACAGGCGCCGGCAGGCCGAGCTGCCTGGTGATGATCCTTCCGATCGGCGTATTCACCAGTTGCGTGTACCTGTCAGCCATCTCCAAATCACTCCGGGTGGGCGGCTTGGAGGATCGCGACCACACCCTGGCCGGCGGCGGCGCAGACGCTGATCACGCCACGACCCTCGCCGCGCTCGTGCAGCGCCTTCGCGAGAGCGGCGACGATGCGCCCGCCGGTCGCGGCGAACGGGTGCCCGGCGGCCAGCGAGCCGCCGTTGACGTTCAGCCGCTCCACGTCGATCGATCCGAGGGGCTCGTCGCGGCCCAGGCGCTCGCGGCAGAAGGAGGGATCCTCCCAGGCGCGCAGAGTGCAGAGAACCTGCGCGGCGAACGCCTCATGAACCTCGTAGAGGTCGAAGTCTCCCAACGTGAGGCCGGCGCGGTCGAGGATTCTCGGCATCGCGTACGCGGGTGCCATCAGCAAGCCCTCGCGCTGGTTGACGTGGTCGACAGCCGCGGCTTGAACGTGCGTGAGGTAGGCGAGCACTCCCAGCCCGCGCTCGCGCGCCCAGTCCTCGCTTGAGAGCAGCACCGCGGAGGCGCCGTCGCTGAGCGGCGTGGAGTTCCCCGCCGTCATCGTGGCGTCCAGGCCGCCGAAGACGGGCGGCAGCTTTGCGAGCCTCTCCGGTGTCGAGTCGGGCCGCAGGTTCTCGTCCCGCTCCAGGCCGAGGTACGGGGTCAGCAGGTCCTCGAAGAACCCGCGCTCGTAGGCCGCGGCCATCCGGGTGTGGCTGCGCGCGGCGAGCTCATCCTGCTCCCGGCGGCTCACACCCCACTCGCGGGCCATGATCGCGCAATGCTTGCCCATCGACAGACCCGTCCGTGGCTCGGAGTTGCGGGGTATCTCGGGCATGAGCTGCCCAGGACGCAGGCGCGCGAGCAGACGCACCCGGCCGGCCCTCGACCGTGTGCGGTTGAGATCGAGCAGGATCCTGCGCAGGTCCTCGTTGAGTGCGAGCGGCGCGTCGGAGGTGGTGTCGACGCCGCCCGCGATCCCCGCGTCGATCTGCCCGAGCGCGATCTTGTTCGCAACCGCCACCACCGCCTCAAGGCCGGTGGCGCACGCCTGCTGGATGTCGTAGGCCGGGGTCTGCGGCGCCAGCGTGGTGCTCAGCACCGCTTCGCGGGTGAGGTCGCGGTCGCGGGGGTGCTTCAGGACGGCGCCGGCGACCACCTCGCCAAGCACCTCACCCTCCAGATGGGCCCGGGCGATCAGGCCATCCAGCGCCGCGGTGAGCATGTCGTGATTGGAGGCATGCGAGTAGGCGGAGTTCGACCGCGCGAACGGGATGCGGTTGCCGGCGAGGATCGCCACGGGGCGGGCGGTGGCGCTCATGTGGGCTCCCCCGGTTCGTCGGGCGCGCGGGCGGTCCGTGGGAGCTCGCCGTCAGGGCGGGCAAAGCGGGGACCGGCACCCTGCGCGTCGGGGTGCCGCACAGCGCCACGGCCAGAACACCCACAAGCGAGTGGGTCTTCTTGGGCATCACGCGCTGTGTATCGGGGCACTTGCAGAAGGTGTTCGCGGTCGCAGAGCAGCAGCCCGGGACAGCGAACCGCAGCACCCAACACGTCGGCGCGACGTACGCGATCAGCCAAAGGTGCCGCCCACTCAGCGGCCGGGCAAATAAACGTTGCCGGTCACGCTAGCCGATCGCGAGGAGCCACGTCAGCTCATCCCCTGCATGAGGTCCTTCTGGCTTGAAATAGCGCGGGCTCTGCTCGGAGTGGCCGGCAAACAGCGTCGGGAGCCGCGGGATGACATAAACAAACGGTTTGGGGTTGCGGATGGGCACCGTGAAGGCATGTGGGCTCAACGGGCCGCGACCGAGACGGTGTACAAGTTCCTCGAGAGGGCTGAGCGCCTGTCCCGCGAGGTCGCCGTTGAGTTCGCCGATCTGCTCGGTCATTTAGCGCGCGTGGAGTACGGCGTCCTGCGCAGCATCGTGCGCGGCGCCGTGGACGTGGATGTCAACGTGGGCGTGAATGTGGACGTCCTACCGAAGGGGATGCACGTGGACGTCCTGTCGGGTGGCGTGAATGTGGACGTGCTGTCCCGGGAGGCGACATAGGCCACAGAGCCCGCAAGGGGGTGTCAGCGCAGCGGCACCCCTCGCCAGTTGCTTTGTCCTCGGCACGGTTGCGCGCAGGCGTTTGGTTAGCCGCCGGGGATCCGGCCTTGAACGCGCCGCCAGGCCGCTCGTCTGTTGCCGCGACTTCGAGCCAGATGGGAAAGGCCGCGTAGAACCGCAGGAAGCGCGACCGGGGATCAGGGCAAGGTTCTGGGGCGCGAGCTGGACTACTCGCGCTGGTCGCTGGCGCCAGTGCGCGAGCTACGGCCTATTGCGGCCGAACAGGTCGTGCGCCCTGATCCACTCTTCGGCGACGATCGCCCAACCGAGCGAGAGCTCACCGCAGAGCACCGTCGCCGCGACGATCTCGGCGAGCTTGCGCACCTTCCCGGTCCCGTAGCAGCCAAGCAGTTCCAGACACTCGCGCTGGGTGGCGAGCCCGGTACCGCCGCCGTAGGTCGCGACGATCAGCGACGGGAGCGTGATCGAGCCGTAGTAGTCGCCGTTTGCAAGCAGCTCGCTGAAGCCGAGGGCCGCGGAGGAC
>JADGPP010000155.1 GCA_017882375.1 Solirubrobacteraceae bacterium
CTGCTCGCCGCGTGACGCGGAGGGACAGGCGGGTCCGTATGAAGCTTCGCTCCAGGACAACCACCCGCTCGTGGACCCCGAACGACCGCTCGAGATCCTGCGGACCATTCATTCCTTCGATCCGTGCATGGCGTGCGGCGTCCACGTCCTCGACGCCGAGGGCAGGGAGGTCGTGGAGGTGAAGGTGCAATGACCGCCACCGCAGGAGCAGCGACGGGAAGGCGGCGCTTCAAGTTGTTCGGCCTCGGGCGCGCCTTCTCGCGTGAGCGCGGCAACTTCACCTGGGTCTACCTGTGGGGCGCGCCGATTCGTGCCATGCACTGGGTCGCGGCACTGTGCATCGCCGTGCTGATCGTGACTGGGTTCTACATCGGTCGCCCGTATTTCATGACGTCGGGAGAGGCGAGTGCCCACTTCCTCATGGGCCGGGTGCGCTTCATCCATTTCACCGCGGCGGCCGTACTCGTGATGACCGGCATCGTGCGCGCCTACTGGCTCTTCGCCGGCAACCAATTCGAGCGATTGCCGGCGCTCTTCCCCATGACGCCGAGGAACTTTCGCAACTTCATGCGAACGGGGATCGCGTATCTGACCTTCCGCCCCGACAAGCAGCCGAATTTCGTCGGACACAATCCGATGCAGCAGTACTCGTACACGGGTGTCTATTTCCTGACGGTTGTGATGGTCGTGACTGGGTTCACACTGTATGGACAGTCGAATCCGGGCGGATTCATTTTCCGCGCGTTCGGGTGGGTTCCGCCGCTGCTCGGCGGGCTCCAACACGTGCGGCTCGTTCACCATGTGGTCACCTGGGGCTTCATCTTCTTCGCGATGATGCACATCTACTTCGCGATCCGCTCCGACTACGTCGAGCGCGCCGGCGGGGTGTCGTCGATCATCACCGGTGGCCGCTACATCTCCACGGACGATCGCTACGAGGACTACGACATCAGCCAGGTGCCGGCGCGTCCGTGGCCGACACACGAGTACCCAGTGCCGACGAAGGAGCCATGAGTGGCAGCGCGGTGATCGGTCTCGGAAATCCGCTGATGGGCGATGACGGGTTTGGCCTCGTGGCGCTCGCGCGCCTTCGCGACGAGTGGACGCTGGAAGGCGTCGAGTTGGCCGACGGTGGCACCTGGGGAATGTCCCTCCTCCCGCTCATCGAGGACGCCGAACGCCTGGTGCTGCTCGACGCCATCGCGGCCGGCGCCACGCCCGGTGAGGTCGTGGTGCTCGAGCGGGACCGGCTGCCGATTTACCTCACCCGCAAGCTTTCGCCGCATCAGGTGGACCTGCGTGACGTCCTCGCGGTGGCCGAGTGGCGCGGCAAGCTTCCGCTGGAGACGGTCGCCATCGGCGTGCAGCCGCAGTCGGTGCAGATGGGCCTCGAGCTCAGCCCGGCGGTGGATCGCGCCGTCGAGGCCGCGGTCGGTGTCGTGATCGAACGTCTGTTGCAATGGGGGCATCGCTGCGAGCCGCGCGAGCCGGCGGCGTCGTGCATGAGATGAGCCTCGCGATGGAAATCGGCCGGATCGCCGAAGAAAAACTCGGTGATGCGGCGCCGCAACTCGTGACCGTCGCCGTCGACGTCGGCGACAGCGCGGGCGTCGAGCCCTCGAGTCTCGAGTTCTGCCTCGAAGCCGTGTTCGCCACTCCGCCCTTCGCCGGAGCGAAGCCGCACATCTTGCGCTGCAGCGGCGACGTGCTGCGCGTGGCATACCTGGAGATCGATGATGGCCGTCCGGACGATTGAGGTTCGCGAGCGCGTGATGGCGCGCAACGACGAGATGGCGGCGCAGGTGCGCGCGCGCCTCGCCCGCTATGGCGTCACGGCGATCAACCTCGTCTCGTCGCCTGGTGCGGGGAAGACCACGCTCCTCGAGCGCACGCTCGGCGCCCTGGGTGAGGAGCTGGACATCGCTGTCATCACGGGTGACGTGCAGACGCAGAACGACGCCGACCGGCTGGCCGTGCATACCCCGCGCCTCGTCAGCGCGGTCGTCACCGGTGGCGCCTGCCACCTCGACGCCCTGCAGGTGATGACCGCCATCGACGCCATCGAGCTCGAGCGGACGCGACTGCTCTTCATTGAGAACGTTGGCAATCTCGTCTGCCCGGCGAACTGGGACCTGGGCGAAAAGGAGATGATCGTCCTGTTCGCCGTCACCGAGGGCGAGGACAAGCCGCTCAAGTACCCGAAAATGTTCGAGAACGCGCGTCGCGTGGTTATGACCAAGACCGACCTGCTGCCGCACGTTCCCTTCGACATGGATCGCGCCGTCGCCAACGCGCTGTCCGTGAATCCGGCGCTCGACGTACTCCGCGTGTCGGCCCTGACTGGACAGGGGCTCGGGGAATGGTTCGACTTTCTGCGCGATTCAGCTCGCCCGGTCAGCACGTCCGGATGACGGCGGCGCCGACGATCGGCGCACGGTTGCTCCGCGTGACGGGCGTCGTGCAAGGCGTGGGCTTTCGCCCGTTCGTATACCGACTGGCCGCGCGCCATGCGCTAGCCGGCTGGGTGCGCAACGTCGCCGGAACAGTCGAGATTCACGTGGAGGGCGGGGCGGAGGAGCTCGAGGCTTTTCAGCAGGAGCTTCGAACGGAGACGCCGCCTGTTGCGCGGATCGATGCCCTGGAGCTCGCGGTCGCAGTGCCGACCGGCGCGCACGACTTCCGGATCATCGCCAGCGCCGACGCCGAAGGCATCCGCCCGGTCACGCCGGATCTCGCGATCTGTGCGGAGTGTGAAGCCGAGCTGTTCGACCCCGCGGATCGCCGCTTTCGGCACCCGTTTATTACGTGCACGAATTGCGGTCCGCGATACACGGTCATCCGCTCGCTGCCCTATGACCGCGAACGCACCTCGATGGCGGCCTTTCCGCTCTGCGCACGCTGCGAGGTCGAGTACCTTACGCCGGCCGACCGACGCCACCACGCCGAGACCGTGGCCTGCCCCGAGTGCGGCCCCCGCGTCTGGCTCGCGCGCGAGGACGGCATCGTGCTGTCTGAAGGAGACGCCGCCATCCGCGACGCGGCCGCGGAGTTGCGCACCGGTCGGATCATCGCGATTCGCGGTGTCGGCGGATTCCATCTCGCATGCGACGCGACCAACGACATCGTGGTGCGCCGGCTCCGCGAACGCAAGCAGCGCGACGCCAAGCCCTTCGCGGTGATGGTCCGGACCGTCGGCGAGGCCCGCGCACTCGGTGCCGTCTCCGCGCAGGAGGCCCATCTCCTCACCGGCCCGGAACGTCCGGTGCTGCTGGTGGAGAGAGCTGCCTGCTCGCGCCTCGCGCCAGCCGTCTCGCCCGGGCTCGACCGCGTGGGCGTGATGCTCGCGTACACACCGCTCCACCACCTCCTGCTCGAGGCCGTCGGCCGGCCCCTTGTGATGACCAGCGGCAACCTGAGCGAAGAGCCGATCACAATCGGAAACGCCGAGGCGCGAATCCGCCTCCGCGACATCGCCGACCTGTTCCTGCTCCACGACCGGGAGATCCTCTCACGCGTCGACGACTCGGTCGCTCGCGTCGTCGATGGCGTACCGGTGCTGCTGCGCCGCGCCAGGGGCTACGCGCCACTCGCGCTGAGACTGCCCGTTGCGTCTCCCCGGCCGCTCCTGGCCGTCGGGCCGCACCTCAAGAACACGTTCACGCTCGTCCGTGGCAGCGCGGCCCATGTGAGCCCGCACATCGGCGATCTCGACAGCATCGAGAGTCTCGAGCACTTCCGCGCCGCTCTCGCGCGATACCAGGACCTCTTCCGCATCACGCCGGAAGTGGCCGTGCGCGACCTGCATCCCGGCTACCTCTCGACCCGCCTGGCCGAGGAGCTCGGGCTGTCGAGAACCATCGCGGTGCAGCACCACCACGCCCACATCGCCGCCGTGGCGGCTGAGCATGGGGTCACCAAGCCGGTGGTCGGGCTGGCGTTCGACGGCACGGGGCTCGGCGACGACGGACACGTGTGGGGCGCCGAGACAATGGTCGCCGACCTCAACGGATATCGGCG
>JADGPP010000035.1 GCA_017882375.1 Solirubrobacteraceae bacterium
AAAGTGCGCCCGGCGGGAATCGAACCCGCGGCCTGCGGCTTGAAAGACCGCTGCTCTTTGGCTCCCCGAAGAGAACCGTTGACCACTGAGCTACGGGCGCGTGCCGGCAGTGTCGCGGCGTTCCACGTCTCTGTCAACGTCCTAATCTAAGCATGCTCGGCTCGTGATGACGCGCGCAAGAGCAGTCAGAGACCTTGCGAGAGCGCCGGCCGGGATCGCCGCACGCCGCGACGGACGCTCAGAGCGCGGCGGTGAAGCCGGCGATCTCTCCGAGCACGAGCGCCGGCTGCTCGAAGGCGCGCAGCCTCCGCGCGCCGCTGTGGGTGGGGCTGGGCGAGCGCGACGTGTCGGTCTCAAAGCGCGCCGTCGAGCGTCTCGCCGCGCGCGCGCCGAAGGGCGAGCTGCACCGCTACCCGTATGACCATTTCGGCGCGTTCATCGGCGACGGCCCGCAGCGCGTCGCCGCCGACCAGGTCGAGTTCCTGAGCCGCCAGGGGCTGCTCGCGGGTTGAGCGCCCGTGCCCGGGCGCCCGTGATCGCTGCGCTCGCTCTGAACGCCGGCCGGGCGTATGCTGACGTGCGAAGATTCACGTGGGAGCAGTGCAAGCGGAGGAGCGTGAGATGGAGAGCGGAGTCACACAACCGAAGGCCCCGGGGCGCACGGCTGTAGAGGCCGAGACTGTCGCCGAGGCGTTTCGCATCACGGCTGCCGAGCGCGCCGACCAGGTGGCGATCCGTACCAAGGCGGACGCCTTCACGATCACCTGGGGCGAGCTGCTGGCGCGCGTGGACGCGCTGGCGGGCGGCCTGGCCAAGCTCGGTGTCGGGCGCGGAGAGACCGTCGCGCTGATGCTCTCCAACCGGCCCGAGTTTCACCTCTGCGACCTCGCGGCGATGATGCTCGGAGCGACCCCGTTCTCGATCTACAACACCTACTCCCCCGAGCAGATCAGCTACCTGCTGTCCGACGCCGACGCCAAGACGGTGATCTGCGAGCAGCAGTACCTGGCGCAGGTGCTCGAGGCCAAGGCCGCGGCGCCGGCCGTGCAGAACGTGATCGTCGTCGACGGAGAGGCGCCGCAGGGCACGCTCGCGCTGTCAGAGGTCGAGGGCTCGGATCCCGACTTCGACGTCGAGGCGTCGGTCGCCCAGCTGCACGGCAGCGACGTGCTCACGCTGATCTACACGTCCGGGACGACCGGTCCGCCGAAGGGCGTCCAGCTGATCCACCGCAACCTGCTGGCGGCGGTCGAGGGCCTGGACGAGCTGATCGAGTTCCCGCAGGACGGCCGCGTGATCTCGTGGCTGCCGGCTGCGCACGTGGCCGAGCGAAACGCCCACCACTACCTGCCGATTGTCTTCGGCCTGCAGATCACCTGCTGCGACGACCCCCGGCAGGTCCTCTCCTACCTGCCCGAAGTGCGCCCGAGCTGGTTCTTCGCCGTGCCGCGCATCTGGGAGAAGCTCAAGGCGGGCCTGGAGACGATGATCGCGGCCCAGCCCGACGAGCAGCAGCAGCGCATGCAGGGCGCGCTGGACGCGGCGCTGCGCAAGGTGCGCCTGGAGCAAAGCGGCCAGGAGGTGCCCGCCGAGCTGGCCGAGCAGGTGGCGCAGGCCGACGCGGAGATCTTCGCCGGGCTGCGCGCGATGCTCGGGCTCGATCAGGTCGAGGCGATCAACGTCGGCGCCGCGCCCACGCCGATCGAGGTGCTCGAGTTCTTCCATGCGATCGGCCTGCCGCTGGCGGAGCTGTGGGGCATGAGCGAGACCTGCGGAGCGGGCACGGTCAACCCATCGGACAGGATCAAAATCGGCACCGTCGGACCGCCGGCTCCCGGTGTGCAGATCAAGCTCGACTCAGACGGTGAGGTGCTGATGAAGTCCGACGTCGTGATGCCCGGCTACCGCAACCTCCCGGAGAAGACCAAGGAGGCGTTCACCGAGGACGGCTGGCTGCGCACTGGCGACATCGGCGAGTTCGACGCGGACGGCTATTTGAAGATCGTCGACCGCAAGAAGGAGCTGATCATCAGCGCCGCCGGCAAGAACATGTCTCCGGCGAACATCGAGGCGACCCTGAAGACCGCCTCGCCGCTGATCGGCCAGGCCTGCTGCATCGGCGACCGCCGTCCCTACAACACCGCGCTGATCGTGCTCGACCCCGACTTCGCCCCGGCGTGGGCGGCGACACACGGTATCGAGGGGGCGACGCTCGAGGAGCTCGCGCACGACGAGCGCGTCCGCGCAGCCGTGCAGGAGGGAGTCGACGCCGCCAACGAGAAGCTCGCGCGCGTCGAACAGATCAAGAACTTCACGATCGTCGAGGGCGACTGGCTGCCCAGCGGCGACGAGCTGACGCCGACGATGAAGCTCAAGCGCAAGCCGATCGCCGAGAAGTACGCCGCGGCGATCGCCGCGATGTACGCCTAGCCGCGGCGGCCGCAGACCGGCTAGGCGCCGGCGCTGTCCTGATAGCGCGCGAGCGTCGCCGGGTCGTGCGAGCAGAGCAGCTCGACCTCGGCATCGCTGCGGCGCGCGAGCTCGCGCAGGCGTTCGCTGTTCTGGCGCCGCGCGGCGTTGTCGATGGAGCTGAGGTTCTGAAAGGCCCCGAGCACCGGCGGGCAGTACGCCGGCGTCTGCATCTCGCCGTGATGGAAGTAGGCGTCGCCGCAGTGAAGCACCCAGCGACCGTCGTGCTTGACCGCCACTGCGGTGTGCCCGCGGGTGTGTCCGATCAGCGGCACGAGCAGGATCTCCGCGTCGCTGTCCGGCAGGATGCGCACGCTCTCAAAGCCCAGCCACTCGTCACCTTCTGGCTCGTGCTGAACCCAGTCGGGGCCATGCGCCCAGTGCGCGGCGACGTAGCGCTGGCGCTCGCGCCAGCTCGGATGCATCGCCGCCTTCAGCTCGCGGCCGAGCACGTGCACCTGCGCGTCGGGGAAGTCCGGCAGCCCTCCGGCGTGATCGACGTCGAGGTGCGTGGCGATGATGTGGCGCACGTCCTCGGGCGCGAAGCCGAGCGCACGGACCTGTTCGATCGCCGTTTCGGCCTCGCGCGCCTGCGGGCGAAACAGCGTGTCGAAGATCAACCCCAGCTGGCGCGTGTTGCGCATGTCGTCCAGGCCGAAGCCCGTATCGACCAGGACGAGCCCCTCCGCGCCCTCGACGAGCAGGCAATGACAGATGATCCGGGCGGTCCCCAGCAGGCTGCCCGCGCCGCTGATCAGCCGCCCGCCGTGCAGGCACATCGTGCCGCAGCCGATGTGGTGCAGCGCACGCGGGGACGTGTTCACGCCGGCAAGCCTATTGCGATCACGCGCGTGAGCCCACGCTCAGTCCGCGGACTGCGCCCGCGGACTGAGCCCGACCGGCCGACAGCACACCGAGAATGCGCAGGCGCTCGCTGCGCCGCAGGTACGCTGACCCGATGACTGCAGACGACGCCCAGGTCGCCGTGATCGGCGGCGGCGTGGTGGGTTGTGCGGTCGCGCACGCGCTCGCGCGCCGTGGCGTGAGTTCGCTCGTGCTCGAGGCCGAGCCGGGCCTGGCTCTCGCCGCGAGCGGGACCAACTCGGGAATCCTGCACACGGGCTTCGACTCCGAGCCGGGCGCGCTGGAGACGCGTCTGATCCTGCGCTCGGCTGCGTTGCGCGAGCAGCTGCTCGAGGAGCTCGCGGCGCCGGTGTGGCGATGCGGCGCTCGGCTGACGCCGCGCGACGACGAGCAGCGCCAAGCGGTCGATCGTCTGGCCGAGAACGCGCGCGTCAACGACGTCGAGGTCGTGCTCGAGTCAGACGGCTCGCTGGTGGTGCCCGGGGAGGCGGTCACCGATCCCGTCGCCTTCGTCCATGCGCTCGCCGCGGCCGCGCGCTCGGGCGGAGCCCGTTTCACGTTGAGCGCGCCTGTCGTCGGTCTGACCTCAGCCGGTGACGACGGCGTCTCGGTCGAGCTTCGCGGCGACGAGCGCCGTCACGTGCGCGGCGTCGTCAACTGCGCCGGCCTGCACGCCGACGACGTCGCCCGCATGGTGGGCGAGCAGCCGGCGAGCATCTACCCGCGCAAGGGAGAGTTCCTCGTCTTCGCCGCGGAGGAGCCGCTGCGCGAGATCCTGCTTGCGCTGCCGACGGCGCTGGGCAAGGGCGTGCTCGTCTTTCCCACGATCGACGGCCTGGTGATCGCCGGACCGACGGCACGCGAGCGCGAGGACAAGCGAGACTGGTCGGTGGAGCCCGACGCGAACGCGCTGATCCGCGAGCGCGCCTTGCGCATGTACCCGGCGCTCGCGCGCGCCGAGCAGATCGGCTCCTACGCGGGCCTGCGTCCAGCCGGGCGCGGCGCCAACTACGTGATCGAGCCCTCGCGCGCACTGCCGGGACTGATCCACGTCGCGGCGATCCGCTCGACCGGCCTGTCGGCATCGCTGGGGATTGGCGAGCACGTCGCCGGCATGCTCGCCGAGCACGCCGGCATCGAGCTGGGGCCAGAGCGACCGCTGACCGCAGCACGCGTGCAGCCAAGCGGCCACTGGTGGACGCGCGCCGCGCTCCACCACGGGGCGGCGCGATGAGCTCGCCGCTGCTGTTGGGGATAGACGAGGGGACGACCGCCGTGAAGGTGGCGCTGTATGACAGCCAGCTGGCGCCGATCGCGCGGGCGCGCAGGCCGCTGCAGGTCGTGCACCCGCAACCCGGCTGGGTCGAGCAGGACGCCGAGCTGATCCTCGACGCGGTGGTCGACGCGGTCGCCGAGGTGCTCGATCGGGCCGACGGGCGCGAGGTGCTCGCCGCTGGGCTCGACCACCAGGGGGAGTCCGTGCTCGCCTGGGAAGCCAGCGGGCGGGCGTTGACGCCTGTGATCGTGTGGCAGGACAAGCGCCAGCAGATGTTGCTGCAGCGCATCGGCGAGCGGGCGGTGGAGCGCTCGGGCCTGCCGCTGGACCCGTACTTCTCCGCCGGCAAGCTCGCCTGGCTGCTGGAGAACGATCACGCCGTGCAGCGCGCTCGTCACGACGGGTCGCTGCGCCTGGGCACGATCGACGCGTTTCTGAGCGACCGCCTGGGCGCCCGCTTCGCCACCGACCTGTCGACGGCTTCGCGCACACAACTGCTGGCGGTCGGCGGTCGCGACTGGGACGAGCAGCTGCTGTCGGCCTTCGGGCTGCGCCGGGAGTGGCTGCCTTCACTGGAGCCGTCGCTCGGCGCGCTCGGCGAGCTGCGCCACGAGCGATGGTCCGTCCCGCTCGCGCTCACCGCGCGGCTGGTCGATCAGCAGGCGGCGCTCGCCGGCTCGGGCGCGGTCGCTGCGGGTGAGCTGAAGGCGACCTACGGAACCGGCGTCTTCGTGCTCGGCCGGACCGGCGAGCCTGTGCAGCACGGTCGCCTGCTGCCGACCGTCGCATGGGCGCTGCCGGACCCGGCGGGTGCGATCGGCGAGATCGCCCACGCGCTCGACGGGGGAGTGTTCGCGGCGGGCTCGCTGCTGGATTGGCTGGCCGCGGGTCTCGGCCTGGCCGAAGACGCGGCCGGGCTCGCCGCGCTCGCCGCCGGCGTGGGCGACAGCGCGGGAGTGGTGGTGCTCCCGGCGCTCGCCGGGCTCGGAGCTCCCTGGTGGCGTCCGGACGCCCATGGCGTGATCGCCGGGCTGCACGCCGGCGTGCGGCCCGCGCACGTGGCGCGCGCGGCGCTGGAGGCGATCGCCTGGCGCGTGGCGGACATCGTCGAGGCGATCGGCGAGACCGTGGCGCTGCACAGCCTGCGCGTCGACGGCGGGCTCACCGCTGACGCGACGCTTCTGCAGATCCAAGCCGACGCCGTCGGCGTGGATCTGACCGTCGGGCCGCCCGACACGACCGTGCTCGGCGCGGCGCTGCTCGCCGGCGTCGGCGCAGGGTTGTTCGCGAGCGTCGGCGACGCCGCCGAGCACCTGCCGCGCGGCCGCGTCGTGGCGCCGCGCGCGGATGCGAGCGAGCGCTCGCCACAGCGCGAGCGCTGGCGCGCCTTCGTTCAGGCCGCGGCGAGTCTGTAGCGGCTGGCGCGGCACCGCCCGGGGGCTACTGCACGCTCACGTCATACCCGGCGTCGCGCAGCACTTTGCGCACCTGCTCGGTGTGCTCGGCACCGCGCGTTTCCAGCGTCAGCTCGACGCCCGTCTCGCGCACGCTCAGCGAGACCGCCTCGCGCACGTGCTCGAGGCTGAGCAGGTTCGCGCGAGCCTCGGCGACGAGGTTGAGCAGGTCCGCCAGACCGCCAGGACGGTCGGGCACGCGTGTGAACATGCGCACGCGACGCCCCTCGGTGGTTTCGTGACGCCGCAGGATCGACGCGAGCAGGCCGTTGTCGACGTTGCCACCGGAGACGATCGCCACGGTCGTCCCGTCGATCGGCGCCAGCCGGCCGCTGGCAACGGCCGCGACCGCCACCGCCCCGGCGCCCTCGGTGACGAGCTTCGCGCGTTCGGCGAGGAACACCATCGCATCGGCGATCTCATCCTCGCTCACCGTCTGCAGATCTGCCAGCAGCACGCGCAGCAGGGGCAGCGTGATCGTCCCCGGGCGCTTCAGCGCGATCCCGTCGGCGATCGTCGTCGCGGCGGATATCTCGGGCTCGGCGCTCGCCTGCGGGTCGCCGAGCGCCGCGACGAACGGGGCGCAGGCGCTCGCCTGCACGCCCACGAGCTCGATCTCCGGACGAGCCTCCCGAAGGGCGATGCCGATCCCGCTCGCCAGGCCGCCGCCGCCAACCGGTACGACCACACGAGCTAGGTCGGGGACGTCCTGCAGCAGCTCGAGCCCGATCGTGCCCTGGCCGGCGATCACGTCGGGGTCGTCGAAGGGATGGATCAACGCGGCACCCGTCTCTGCGGCGCCGGCGGCCGCCAGCTCCAGAGCCTCCTCGACCGAGGCGCCGCCCAGGCGCACGCGCGCGCCCAGGCGCTCCACGGCGGCGACCTTCGAGACCGCCGCGTCGCGCGGCATGAACACCTCGCAGGCCACGCCCGCCAGGCGCGCCGCCTGCGCGACGGCGCGGGCGTGGTTTCCCGCGCTGGCGGCGACCAGGCCGCCTGCTGACCGCTGCCCGAGCGCCGCCACCTTGGCCAGCGCGCCGCGCAGCTTGAAGGAGCCCGTGCCCTGCAGCGACTCGGCCTTCAGCACGACGGGCCCTCCGGCGGCCTCGGTGAGATCGGCGCAGGCGATCGTCGGCGTGTGCACGACCACCGCGGCGATCGCCCGGCGTGCGGCCTGCAGGTCCACTCCGGCGACGAGCGCGGCGGGCGTCGACGAGTCGCAAGCGGGCGGCATGGGATGAGGCTAGTGCACGCTCTCGCTCGCCTTACAGCGGCGTCGTGTAGGCGCCGCTGAGGCCGCCGTCGACCAGGAAGGTCGAGGCCGTCACATAGCTGGACTCGTCCGAGGCGAGGAACAGCGCCGCGTTGGCGATCTCCTCGGCTCGCGCGAAGCGGCCGATCGGCACGTGCACCAGGCGGCGCTTGGCCTGCTCGGGGTCAGAGGCGTACAGCTCCCGCAGCAGAGGCGTGTCGACCGGGCCCGGGCAGAGTGCGTTGACGCGCACCCCGCGTCGCGCGAACTCGACGCCGAGCTCGCGCGACAGCGCAAGCACGCCGCCCTTCGACGCGGTGTAGGAGATCTGCGAGGTCGCCGCGCCCACGACGGCGACGAACGAAGCCGTGTTGATCACCGATCCGCCGCCCCCCGCGAGCAGATGGGGGATCCCGTGCTTGCAGCAGAGAAAGACGCTGCGCAGGTTCACTTGCTGCACTCGTTCCCAGGCGCTGAGCGGCGTGTCGAGCACCGAGCCGTCGTCGGGCGGGGAGATGCCGGCGTTGTTGAACACCACGTCGACGCGCCCGAACTCCTCGCGCACTCGCGCGTACATGTCCGTCACCTGCTGCTCGTCGGTCACGTCGACGCGCAACGACATGTGCCCGGGCGCGCCGTCGATGACGTCGACGCCGATCACGTGCGCTCCCTCGCGCTCGAACACCGCCGCCGAAGCGGTGCCGATCCCCCCGCGGGCGCCGGTGATCACACAGACCTTGTTCTCCAGTCTCATGCCGCTCATCTACCGGTCGCGTAGTAGATCGACTTCACCTCGGTGTACGCGTCCAGCGCATGCGGGCCGAGCTCACGGCCGTAGCCCGACTGCTTGAAGCCGCCGAATGGCGTCGCCACGCGAACGGAGGTGTTGGAGTTCACGGAGATCGCACCGGTCTCGATCGCCCGTGTCATGCGCAACGCACGAGCGCCGTCACGCGTCCACACCGAGCCCGACAGGCCGTAGATGCTGTCGTTGGCCAGGCGCACGGCATCGCTCTCGTCGGCGAACGGGATCACCGCGGCGATCGGGCCGAAGACCTCCTCGCGGGCGACGCGCGCGTCCGGGCGCACGGGCGCGAGCACCGTCGGCGCGAACCAGAATCCCGGCCCGTCGGGCACGCTTCCGCGGATCGCTACAGGCGCCTCGCCGTCGAGGAAGGAGCCGACGGTCTCGCGCTGATCGGCGGAGATCAGCGGTCCCATCTGCGTCGCCTCGTCGAGTGGATCGCCGACGACCAGCCCGCTCACGGCGTCGGCCAGCAACTCCATGAAGCGCTCGAGCGCCGGCTCCTGCACGAGGATGCGCGAGCGCGCGCAGCAGTCCTGGCCGGCGTTGCCGAAGACGGCCATCGGCGCGGCGGTCGCCGCCGCCTCGAGATCGGCGTCGGCGAAGATCACGTTGGCGGACTTGCCGCCCAGCTCGAGCGTCACCCGCTTGATCGTCTGCGCGGCGCCCGCGGCGATCGAGCGCCCCACCTCGGTCGAACCCGTGAAGGCGATCTTGGCCACGTCCGGATGCTCGACCAGGCGCGCTCCACACGTGCGCCCCGGGCCGGCGACCACGTTGACGACGCCGGGGGGGATCCCCGCCTCCAGAGCTATCTCGGCAAAGCGCAGTGCCGTCAGCGGCGTCAGCTCGGCCGGCTTGAGCACGACCGTGTTGCCGGCGGCCAGCGCCGGGGCGAGCTTCCACGAGGCGATCGCCAGCGGGAAGTTCCACGGCGTGATCAGCCCGACGACGCCGAGCGGCTCGCGCACCGTCCACGCCTGGCCGCCGGCGACCGGGATCGTCTCGCCCAGCAATCGCTCGGGCGCTCCGGCGTAGTAGCGAAAGGTGTCGACCACCATCGCCATCTCGCCGCGCGCATCGCCGATCGGCTTGCCGGCGTTGCGCGCCTCGAGCACGGCGAGCTCATCCAGGCGCTGCTCCAGCGCGTCGGCCAGCGCGCGCAGGATCCCGGCGCGGGCGCCCGGGTCGAGCGCGCGCCAGCGCGGTAGCGCCGCCCTGGCGGCGGCGACCGCCTCGTCGACCTCGCCGGTGCCCGCCCGCTCGATCTCGGCGAGCACCGCCTCGGTCGCGGGCTCGATCACCGACAGCCGGCCGCTCACTGCTCAGCCGTCCATGCTCGGCGACGAGCCGACGCGGAAACCTCGGCCTGCAAGGTCCCGCCTATGGTGACTGGGAGATGTCGGGCAGCGCCTCGATGGCATCGAGTTCGTCGATCGTCCTGATCGGCCCCGTGAATGTCTTGCGGGCGGACACGAGGTACCAGATCGTCACCGCGAGCATCACGCCGATCGTCACGATCGGGGCGTAGTTCGCCGAGGACCAGGAGAATTCCTTACCGCCGAAGACGCCCGCCGGGGTCGTGGGCAGGCAGAAGATGATCACGCACAGACCCACCCAGACGATCGCGATCATGTTCACCCATTTGTATTTCTTGCCCAGCGTCCACGGGCCCGTCTGGAAATTGGCACCCTGGCGCCAGCGCAGGAAGATCGGGATCGTGTAGGCGATGTACAGGCCGATCACGGCGATCGAGGTGACCGCGAAGAAGGCGATCGGGATGCCGGCGGAGTTGGGGAAGTACGCCGGCACCGTAATGATCAGCGCGAACAGGATCACGAAGAACACGGCCCACGTCGGCGTGCGGTTCGATCCCAGGCGACGCCACAGGTTGTGGCCGGGAATCGCCCCGTCGCGCGAGAAGGCGAACGTCATCCGCGAGGCGCTCGTCACGCACGCCATGCCGCAGAACAGCTGTCCGATTGTCGAGATCAGCAGCACTGCCTTGGCGGCCGCCGTGCTGAGGGCGGCGTCGAGTACCCCGATCGCCGGGAAGCCCGAAGTCTCGATAGCTTTCGTCGCGCCCTTCTGGACCGCGAACGTGAGCGCCAGCAGGACGATCCAGCCGATCACGGCCGAGTAGAAGACCGAGCGCCAGACGCCTTTCGGCGCCGCCTTCGCGGCGTCGTGGGTCTCCTCGGAGACGTGCGCGGAGGCGTCATAGCCGGTGATCGTGTACATCGTCAGCAGGAAGCCGAGCGGCAGCACGTAGAACCAGTACATGCCGTGGCCGAAGCCGGAGTTGTTGCGGCGGTGCGAGAAGACGTAGCTGAGGCTCGCGTGGTGGTCGGGGACGACCACGAGCAGGACGACGATCACGGCGACGCCAATCACGTGCCACCACACAGAGATGCCGTTGAACAGCGAGACCAGGTGCGAGGAGAACACGTTGATCAGCCCGTGGGCGATCAGGATCAACGCGAACAGCGCAAACACCACGTGTGCGTTGTACTTGATGCTTTCCGAGGTGAAGTTGAAGATGAAGTTGACGTTGTAGTGACTCAGCAGGGCCTGCAGGAACGACGCCGCCGCGTAGTCGACCGAGGCGACCACCGCGACCAGCCCGATCAGGTTGAACCAGCCGGTGAACCAGCCCCAGCCGGCGCCGCCGAGCTTGGAGGACCAGTAGTAGATGCCGCCGGCGGTGGGGAACGCCGACGCGAGCTCAGACATCGAGAAGGCGACGGTGAGGACCAGCAGGCTGATCACCGGCCAGCCGATCGAGATCGCGATCGGACCGCCGTTGTTGAAGGCCACCCCGTAGGTCGTAAAGCAGCCCGCGAGTATCGAGATGATCGAGAAGGAGATCGCGAAGTTGGAGAATCCGCTCCAGCCGCGCTTGAGCTCCTGCTTGTAGCCGAGCTCTGCGAGGCGTTGCTCGTCGTGGCTGAGTGTCCCGGCTGTGCTCATACACTGGCCCCCTCGAGGAAAAGGTTTGATCGTCCGTCCTTCGGGCGTGACAATAGGCGCGACCGCGTACGGAAGTCAATAGCAACTCGCCAAATTGCGACGGCCCCGCTGGGACGGCTGGCCAACGCGGTCGCGCGGTACAGCAGTGCCGGAGGCAGGCACGCCACGGCGCGCACGGCGATCAGCGACCCGGCAACAGCCCGGCGAGGACGTGCTCGGTCCCCTGCAGGTGCTCGGTCATCGCCTTGACCGCGCGCAGCGCATCGCGCTCGCGCACGGCCGCCAACAGTCGGCGGTGCTGCGCATTGGAGGATGCGAGCACCTGCGGCGGATGGGCGATGTAGGCGATCAGATCGGTCATCGCACCCTGTACCTCGGTCATCGCCCGCACCAGCGCCGGCGAGTCCGCGGCTTCGGCGAGACCGACGTGCAGGCGGATGTCGGTCTGGCGGTATGCGGAGAAGTCCTCGAGCGAGTCCTCCAAGGCGGTCTCCAGCTCATCGAGCGCGAGCAGGTCCGCCGGCTGCGCGCGTTCGGCGGCGAGCAGCGCCACGCCGAGCTCGACCGCCAGCCGCCGATCGCAGGTCTCGCGCCAGCGCGCGAGCATGTCCGGCGAGGCCGGGGCGGCCGGCGGCTGGGGATCTGACACGAAGGTCCCGCCACGGCGCCCCCGCGTGGCGAACACGTGTCCGCTCTGGGTCAGCGCGGTGAGCGCCTGGCGCAACGTCGAGCGGGCGATCCCCAGGCGCCGGCACAGCTCGCGCTCGGCCGGCAGGCGCGTCCCCGGCGGCAGCAGCCCCAGCTTGATCGCCGTGCCCAGACGTTCGACGGTCTCCTCGAACGCGGTCTGCGATCGCACCGGGGCGAACACCGTTTCCGCGGAGAGGACCGCCTCGGTCACAAACGCTCGAACCCCCGGAAGCGCTCCCAGTCGGTGACGGCCGCGCCGAACGCATCGAGCTCGACGTCGGCGGCGTTGAGGTAGTGGTCGACCACGTCGTCGCCGAACGCCGTCCGCGCGACGGCGCTGGAGGCGAACAGCTCGCGCGCGTCGCGCAGCGAGGTCGGTATGCGCGGCTTGTCCTGCGCGTCGTAGGCGTTGCCCTCGAACGCCGGCTCGAGCTCGAGCCCGCGCTCGACCCCGTGCAGTCCCGCGGCGATGATCGCGCTGAGCGCCATGTAGGGATTCAGGTCGGCGCCGCCCACGCGGTTCTCGAAGCGCAACGACTCGCCGTGGCCGACGACGCGCAGCGCGCACGTGCGATTGTCGCGCCCCCAGGCGACAGCGGTCGGCGCAAACGTGGCGGCCGCAAAACGCTTGTAGGAGTTGACGTTGGGGGCCAGCAGCAAAGTCAGCTCGCGCAGAGTCGCCAGCTGACCGGCCAGAAAGGACTCGAACAGCGCGCGATCCCGCTCGAACAGCGGACCCTGCTCGTCAGCCAGCGAGAAGTGGATGTGACACGAGTTGCCCTCGCGCTCGTCGTACTTGGCCATGAAGGTGATCGACATGCCCTCGAGCGCGGCGATCTCCTTGACCCCATTCTTGTAGATCGCGTGCTCGTCGGCGGTTCTCAGCGCGTCGGCGTAGCGGAAGTTGATCTCGTGCTGGCCGAAGTTGCACTCTCCCTTGGAGTCCTCGCAGAGCATCCCCGTGGCCTGCATGCTGTTGCGGATCCGTCGCATCAGCGGCTCCACGCGCGCGGTCCCGAGCAGCGAGTAGTCCACGTTGTACAGGTTGGCCGGCTCCATCTCGCGATAGCCCTTGTGCCAGGCCTGCTCGTAGGTGTCGCGGAAGACCATGAACTCGAGCTCGGTGCCGGCGTTGGCCGTCCAACCGCGATCGGACAGGCGCGCGAGCTGGCGGCGCAGGATCTGGCGCGGCGAGACGCCTACGTCGGAGCCGTCCTGCCAGGCCACGTCGGCAAGACAGACGACCGTCCCCTCCTGCCAGGGCACCGGGCGAAGCGTGTCGAGATCGGGACGCAAGACGAAGTCGCCGTAGCCTCGCTCCCACGAGAACATCTCATAGCCGGCGACGGTCGCCATGTCGACATCCACGCCGAGCAGGTAGTTGCAACCCTCGGCTCCGTGCTCGGCCACCTCGGCGAGGAAGTGGCGGGCGGTCAGGCGCTTGCCCTGCAGGCGGCCCTGCATGTCGGTGAGCGCCAGCAGGACGGTGTCGATCGTTGCACGGTCGACACCGGCGCGCAGCTCTTGCAGCATCATCGAATCCGCTCCTTACAAGCCATAGTGATGAAGGTATAGGTTGTGCGCCTTATGGTGCAAGGACGGTCGCTTGACGATGGTGGGCGAGCTTAACGACCTTCTCACGCGCCTCGGGGTCGCGCTCGCGCCGATGCGCGGCGAGCCCCGCGAGCTCGAGGGCGGCATCACCAACCGCAACTTCCGCGTCACCTTCGGCGACGACGACTATGTGGTCCGCCGCCCCGGCAAGGACACCGAGCTGCTCGGCATCGACCGCGCGGCCGAGCGCCTGGCCAACGAGGCCGCCGCCCGGCTGGGCATCGCCCCGGCGGTCGCGATCGCGCTCGAGGACTGCCTGGTCACGCGCTACGTCAGCTGCAGGCCGATCGGCGCAGGCGAGCTGGCCGAGGGCGTCGAGGAGCTGGCGCGGGACCTGCGCGCGTTTCACGACTGCGGCGCACAGCTGCCGAGCCGCTTCTTCGTGCCCGAGCTGCTCGAGCACTACGCGGCGATCGTGCGCGCGCGTGGAGGCGTCGTGCCGGGCGAGTACGACGAGGCCGTCCTCGTCGTGGCGCGCATCTGCGACGCGGTGCCGGCGGCGGATCTGCGCCCGTGCCACAACGACCTGCTGCCCGGCAACGTGATCCGCGCCAGCACGAACGGCCGCCTGATGATCGTCGACTGGGAGTATGCGGGCATGGGCGATCCGCGCTTTGACCTCGGCAACCTCTCGGTCAACAACGCGTTCGACGAGGCGACCGACGAGCGCCTGCTGCGCGCCTATTACGACGAGCCCCCGTCGCAGGCGCGGCGGGCTGCGTTGAAGCTGATGCGCGTGCTCTCAGACGCCCGCGAAGCCGCGTGGGCAGTCGTGCAGGCGCAGATCTCAGAGCTCGACTTCGACTTCGACGGCTACGCCGCCAAGCACTTCGAGCGCCTGAGCACGGCCGTCGCGCAGCCGCAGTTCGAGCAGTGGCTCGTGAGCGCGGGAGCGTGATGGCCAGACCGCGCGAGCTGCCCGCGCGTGCGCGCGTCGTGATCGTCGGCGGCGGCGTCGGCGGCGCCTCGATCGCCCACCACCTGGCCAAGCTCGGCGAGCGCGACGTGGTGCTGCTCGATCGCAACGAGTTGACCAGCGGCTCGACCTTCCACTCCGCCGGGCTGGTCGGCCAGCTTCGCTCGAGCGTCTCGCTGACGCGGATGATGATGGACTCGGTCGAGCTCTACCGCACGCTCGACTGCGGCTGGGTTCAGTGCGGCGGCATTCGCCTGGCGTGCACGCCAGAGCGCGAGCAGGAGGTCCTGCGCCAGGTCGCCTGGGCGAGGACGTTCGGGTTGCCGCTGCAGCTGATCTCCGCCGAGCAGGCCCGCGAGCTGTTCCCGCTGATGAGCGTCGACGGCGTGCGCTGCGCCTCCTACCTGCCCAGCGACGGCTACCTCGATCCCTCGCTGCTGACGACCGCCCTCGTGGACGGCGCGCGCGAGGGCGGCTGCCGGGTGTTCACGCACACGCGCGTGACGGGCATCGATGTCGTCGATGGCAGCGTGCGGGGCGTGCAGACCGAGTGGGGCCCGATCGAGGCCGAGGTGGTCGTCGACGCGGGCGGGATGTTCGCGGCCGAGCTCGGGCGGCTGGCCGGCGTGCGCGTGCCGATCGTGCCCTTCGCGCACGAGTACCTCGTCACCCAGCCGTTTCGCGAGCGCACCCCCGGCGAGCACCTGCCGACGCTGCGCGATCCCGACCTGCTGATCTACTTTCGCGAGGAGGGCGGAGGGCTGGTGATGGGCGGATACGAGCGGCAATCGGCGCCGTGGGCGCTCGACGAGCACCTGCGTGACGCGATCCCGGCCGACTTCAACGGTCGCCTGCTCGAGGAGGACTGGCCGCGCTTTGAGGAGATCGCCTCCAACTCGTCCAAGCGCGTGCCGGTGATGGACGAGATCACGGTCACGCGTCTGATCAACGGGCCCGAGGCCTTCACGCCCGACAACGAGTTCTGCCTCGGTGAGAGCGAGGTGCGTGGCTTCTTCGTGGCCGCGGGGTTCTGCGCACACGGGCTCGCGGGCGCGGGGGGGATCGGTCGCGTGATGGCTGAGTGGATCCTTCAGGGCGAGCCGACGATGGACGTCTGGGAGATGGACATCCGCCGCTTCGGCCCACACTTTCGCTCGCCCGGCTACACGCTCAAGCGCGCCAAAGAGGTCTATGAGACCTACTACGACATCCGCTACCCCGGGCACGAGCGCCAGGCGGGTCGTCCGCTGCGCACGTCCAGCGCCTACCCGTGGCACTCCGAGCACGGCGCCGCGTTCGGCGAGAAGTCCGGCTGGGAGCGCGTCAACTGGTACGAGTCCAACGCGACGGCGGGTGACGAGTCGCTGCGTCCGCGCGGCTGGGCGGGAATGCACTGGTCGCCGGCGATCGGCGCCGAGCACCGCGCCACGCGCGAGCGCGCGGGGCTGTTCGACGAGTCCTCGTTCGCCAAGCTGGAGATCGCCGGCCCCGGCGCGGCCGAGTTCCTCGAAGGGCTCTGCGACAACCGCGTCGCGCGCGACGTGGGATCGATCACCTACACGCAGATGCTCAACTCTCGCGGCGGGATCGAGTGCGACTTCACGGTCACGCGCGTGGAGGAGCAGCTGTTCTCGATCGTCACGGGAACGGCCTTCGGCAACCACGATCTCAGCTGGATCCGGCGACACGCGCCGCGCGACGGCAGCGTGCGCTGCGCAG
Source organism: Solirubrobacteraceae bacterium (assembly GCA_017882375.1). Classification (GTDB taxonomy): domain Bacteria; phylum Actinomycetota; class Thermoleophilia; order Solirubrobacterales; family Solirubrobacteraceae; genus Palsa-744. The sequence goes on from JADGPP010000035.1 coordinate 16,030, forward strand.
ACGTGACCGCTCGCTGGTCCTGCTTTGCGCTGTGGGGTCCGCGCGCGCGAGACATCCTCGGGGCGCTGACCGACGATCCGCTGGACTTTCCCTACATGAGCATGCGCGAGCTGGCGGTCGGCGACGTTCCCGTGCGAGCGCTGCGCGTGACGTTCGTCGGCGAGCTGGGCTGGGAGCTGTACTGCCCGACCGAGTACGGAGCCGGTCTGTGGCGGACGCTGTGGCAGGCCGGGCGCGAGCACGGCCTGCTCGCCGGCGGCTACCGCGCGATCGACTCGCTGCGCCTGGAGAAGGGCTACCGGGTGTGGGCGGCGGACATAACCTCCGACGAGACGCCGTATCAGGCGGGCTTGGGATTCTGCGTGAAGAATGCTGGTCCGTACATGGGCTCGAAGGCACTAGGGGTTGGCACGGATGCCCGACCGCCCGTCGCGGACAGGAGATTGCGCTGCCTGGTGCTCGAGGACCCGCGATCGGTGGCGCTGGGCAACGAGCCGGTGCGCGTCGACGAGAAGGTGGTCGGGCGCGTGACCAGCGGCGGCTACGGGTACACCGTGGAGCGCTCGATCGCCTACGCGTACGTGCCCGCGGCGATCGAGGTGGGTGCGGCGGTCGAGGTGGACATCTTCGGGCAGTGGGTCGCCGGCGAGGTCGCGCGCGAGCCGCTGTTCGATCCCAAGGGCGAGCGCGTGCGAGGCTAGGCCGGTGATCGCCTTCGTCACCGCCGGCGGCGGATTCCTGCTCGCGGTGCTGTGGTTCGACCTGATGTTCGACGTCCAGGTGCTCGGCCACCGCGACCGGGCGCCGACTCAGCCCTTCGGCGGCAGGGTGCGCGCGAACTGCACACCCCGCCGCACCCAGGCTTCGCGCCGGCGTCACATCACCGTGATCGTCTCGTACACGTCGACGCTTCCACCACCGCTGAGGACGGGGCAGCCCTTGGCCAGCTCGGCGGCGCCGTCGAGGCTGTCGGACTTGACGACCGAGTAGCCGGTCAGCCCGGAGCCCGCGGATCCGTTGCCACCCACCGAGGTGGAGCCGGCAAACGGGTTGCCCATGTCGACGACCGCGTCGCCGAGGCCGCCGAACCACGCGCCCCATGCGGCCATCACGGCCTGGCGCTCCTCGTCGGTCTCGGCCATCTGCCCACCGCGATATGCAAACAGGTAGTTGCCCATCTCTACGAACCTCCATTGTCGTGTCTGACGCCGCGCTCACACGAGCACGGCCCGGTCATCGCCACCATCAACCGCTCTCGCCATCGTCGAAGATCCGCCGGGCGAGGTTCTCGAAGGTCGCTCGCCAGCCGGCGCCGTGACTCTCACGCGACTGCAGCGAGGCGAGCCCGCTGTGTTCGAGCACGACGGTCGTGGCGTCGCCGTCGGGGCGGAACTCGATCGTCACCAGGCTCACGTGGCCGGGGTGCGGGCCGTCGCCGCCCTGCCAGCACCACGTGTAGACGAGTCTGCGCGGGCGCACGACCTCGCGGTACTCGCCGCCGACGACGTGCAGCTCTCCGGTCTTGTCGTCGCGCATGCGCATGACGTAGCGCCCGCCGACGCGCAGGTCGACCTCGCAGCCCGGCGACGTCCAGGTCGGCTGCACGGCCCACCAGCGCTGCAGCACCTCGGGGTTCGTCCAGGCGTCGAAGACCTCCTCCGGCGAGGCGGCGAACGTCCGTTGCAGGCGAAACGCTGCGATCTCGCTCGTGCTCACGTCGAGCCTCCCGGGCCCTCGGCGCGACGCTCGGACAGGTACTGCTCGACGACATCGAACTTGCGCTCCCACAGCGCGCGCTGGTCTGAGATCCACTCCTGCGCGTCCTGCAGCGAATGCTCGGCCAGGCGCAGCCGGTGGGTGCGCCCGTCGACCACCCGCACGATCGCGCCGGCCTCTTCGAGCACGCGCAGATGCCGGCTGATCGCCGGCTTTGAGACGGCGAAATCGCGCGTCGCCTCGCCGACGGTCATCTCGCTGTCGGCGAGACGCTCGATGATCCCGCGACGAATCGGATGGGCGCACGCCGCGAACGCGCGGTCGAGAACCATTTGGTTAGCCATTAGGTTAACTATAGGCGAAGATCCACATTGGGGCGGATCATCCTCATCGCGGCCGCGTCGCAGCTCCCAGCACGAACCGCTCGATCGCCTTCGCGAAGCCCTCGTCGTCATTGGACGCGGTCACCCGGCGAGCCGCGCGCTGAACGTCTGAGCTGGCGTTGCCCATGGCGATGCTCAGGCCGCAGTGAGCGAACATGAGCACGTCGTTGGGCATGTCGCCGAGCGTCGCGATGCTGCTGGCCGGGATGTCGTACTCGCGCGACAGATAGCGCACGACGGCGCCCTTGTTGGCGTCGGGATGGGTCACGTCGAGGTAGTACGGCTGCGAGCGCGCGGCCGAGACGTGATCGCCGAACTTCGCGCGGGCGTCGGCCTCGGCCTCGGCGACGCTCGCGAGGTCATCGCTGACGCCGACGATCTTGACGACGCCCTCGGTGATGGCGTCGAAGTCCTCGACGACGGTCGGCGCGAAGCGGACCGTGTCGGCCTCTTTTTCGACGTGCGCGGCGTCGGGGTCGCGCAGGAGCCAGTCGGCGCCGCGGTAGAGCCACGCGTCGAGCCCGTGCTCGCCGATCAACGCCACGATCGGCGTGACCAGCGCCGGATCGATCGAGCGTTCCTCGATCACCGACATGTCCGGCCGCGCGAACAGACCGCCGTTGAAGGCCGCCAGCGGCAGCGACAGCGACAGCGGCTGCACGAGCATCTGCATTCCGCGCGGCGGGCGCCCGCTCGTGACGGCGAACTTCACGCCGGCGTCTTTGAGCGCACGCACGGCCGCGATCGTTCGATCGGTCAGCTGCTTCTGCGGCGTGACGAGCGTCCCGTCGACGTCCGCCAGGACCAGCTCGATCTGCTCGCTCTCGTACTCCGAGATGCTCGCCATGTCCGGTCCCTTGTTCGTTTGTGGCCCCGCGCGGCCGTGTGAGCCGACCCGGACACCATCATTCCACGCTGCGTTACCTGTGCACCCGACCCCGTTTGACGCGGCCCGCCGGTCAGGACTTGCCGCCGATCACCACGCGTCCCAGTCCGATCACCTCCATCTCGGTCTGCGGCGCGCACACGGCGATCTCCTGCGCCTCGTCGCGCAGGGTGCGCCGCAGCGCGACGAACGCCAGGCCGCCGATCACCGCGGGTACCCACAGGGCGATCGCACGATAAGCGAGCACTGCCCCGGCGGCTGACGCGAGCGAGACGTTGTACAGCGCGAGCGTTCCCACCAGGCCGGCATCGACTCCGCCGATCCCGCCGGGGACGGGGATCAGGCCGCCGAGCTCGCCGATCAGGTAGGCGATCCACAGGATCGCCAGCGGCGGCGCGGGGCCGAGCGCACGAAACGTCGCCCACACGATCATCACGTCGAACGCCAGGTAGGCGATCAGGCCGAGGATCAGCACGAGGTTGCCCTCGCGCAGCATCGCGACCGCCTCCTGCACTCCCTCGCCGAGCGCCGTCAGGCCCTTCATCAGCAGCTGCCTGCGCCGCGACAGCTCGTGCTCGCCGCGTCGCTCGAGCGTGCGACCCCGATGCCGGGCGATGCGCCCGGCGAGCAGCGCCAGCACGATCGCCCCCGCCGCGATCGCCGCCGGGAGCGCGGTCAGCAGGAGATTGCCCTCGCCGCCGAACACGCCGGTCGCCAGCCCGAGGCCGATGATGATCACGCCGAGCACGTTGGGCACACTCGTGAGCAGGAAGAAGGCGACGGTGCGCCGCGCGATCTCCTCGCCGGGCATGCCGCCGCGTTTGAGCGCCCAGGCGCCGAGCGCCAGGCCGCCGGCGCCGCCGGTGGGAAAGAGCGCGTTGGCGCCGAGCTCGGACATGCCCACCTCAGAGCTGACCCGCCAGGACATTCGCCGGCAGAAGACCATGCGAAAGACCGCGACATAGCCGAGGCCGGAGAGCACCTTCAGCCCCACGCCCACGAGCAGCCATCCGGCGCTGGCATGCGCCAGGCGCGTGCGCAGTTCGCCCAGGCCGGGCAGCAGCACGACCGCGACCACGACGACGAGCACCAGCGCGAGCACGAACAGCAGCCGCGCGCGGACCGTGTGCGTGCTGAGCTGCGCAGGGCCGGCTAGATCGTCGCGGGCCACCTGCGGCGGGTCGTGCACGTGCGAGCCCATCGACACGATTGTGGAGCTCAGCGCCTTGCCAGCCGGCGCCCGCTTTCGGTGTCGGGCGGCGTGTAGTTGAGCTCGTAGTGGTGGTAGAGGGCGGACTCGTCGTCCTGAGAGAGCTCCTCGCCATGCTGCTCGATGTTGGGCGCGCTGTGGACCTGCTCCCTGGTCACGGCGACCTGCAGCCGGTCCGGTCCCACCGTGATGCCGCCGAGCGGTACGAACGTCAGATGGCGGGAGAGGAAGCCCTCCTTGACGGTGGCGAACTGCGGCACGTCGGTCTCGACGTCGACGTAGACGCCCTGAAGCTTGCCGATCTTCTCGCCGTCGACGTCGACGAGCATCCGCCCGTGCCATTCGGCGACGTTCAACGACGGCGCGCCGTCACTCGCCGGCGCCGAGTCGCCCGTCGTCGCCCCGTCACCCGCCGTCGCCCCGTCGACCTCGAAGTTCTCGTTCTCGTCGGTCATCAGGATCGCACCGCTTTCGCTTTAGCGGCGCCTTTGCGCGCGGGAGGCCTTTTGGCCCGCGTCGCTGTTCTTGCTTTGGCGCGTGTCGTGGCTTTGGCTTTGGCTTTCGCGCGCGTGGCGGCTTTGCGCGTGCCCGCCGACCTGGCGCGCTGGGAGACCGGGATCTCGGCTTTCACGACGGCCCTGATCAAGCGCGGAATCTGCTTCTCCAGGTAGGAGCGCATGCGCTCCTCCTCACGAAGGATCTCACGAGCGAGTTTGCGCGTGTCTTTGTCGCCAAGCGCCTCGGCGAGCCTTTCGATGCCGCTGTAGGTGGCGATCTCCTCGGACTCGCTGGTGTACTCGGTCTTGGCGTTCTTCAGATGCCTCTCCTCCTGCCCGATGCCTCTGATCGCGTGCAGTGGGCTCTGCGCGAGCGCGATGGCTCGCTGCGCTCCACCGAGCACCGCCTGCGCAGCATCGGTCACCGCGGCGGGGCCCGGCGAGTCGATCGTCGTTGCTTGGCCGCCCAGCTGTCGGATGCGTTTTTTGACCTCGCGCGCGTGGCGTTTGGTCTCGCTCAGATGCTCTTTCAGACGTCTTCTGTAGGCCGTGTCGCTGGTCGTCGCGATGTGCGCCTCAAGCGACGTCTGCAGCCGCTGCTCGAGCCCGTAGGCCTCATTGAGGTACTGCACCAGCTTGCCGTCGGCGGCTGTCAGCTCTGCCATTGGTTCTCCTTGGTTTATCAGCGGCTTCGCCGCTCTATGGGTTGCGCGTGGCCTGGCCACGAAAAGTTCTATGCAGACTTCGCGTGCAGTGAGATTCACTACGCCTCGGGTGCGTCCTCGCCGGGCCAGAAACCGGTGACGCGTGCGAACACCCGACGCGAGCCGTGATCTTGTTCACACGCAAACCGTTACCCCGATACCCGACTCCCAAGCAGTGTGACGCATCCACACTCCGCGCGCCAAGGGACGGCTACGCTGGATGACATGCAGACTCCCCACGCACTGGTGCTCGGCGGTGGAGGCACGCTCGGCGAGGCGTGGATGAGCTCCGTGCTCGCCGGTCTGGACGAGGCCGACGGCTTTGACGCGCGCGGGAGCGGTTGCTTGGTCGGCACGTCGGCGGGGTCGATAGTCGCCGCGTCGCTGGTCGCCGGGATTGCGCCGGGCTCGCGCCTGGGGCGCCTCGCGCCGGCCGAGGACGCACAGCTGGAGGACTCCTTCGCGCAGGCGTCGGCGCTGCGCCAGGCGTTCGGCGTCGCCGCCGAGCTCGTCGGCGTGGCGGCGGCGCCGCTGGCATCGCTGGCATTCGCCTCGACGGCCCGCGGCGGCGCGCTGCTCAGACGGACGGCGTTGCGCAGGGTCCCCGCCGGGCGTCGCTCGCTGGCCGAGCTGGGACGACTCGTCGAGCGCACGGGCGTGCGCTGGGACGGGCGCCTGCGGATCGCGGCATTGGAGCTCGCAACGGGCCACCGCGTCGTGTTCGGCGCTCCCGGCGAACCGCAACCGCCGGTCTCCACGGCGGTCGAGGCCTCGTGCGCGATACCCGGCGTCTTTGCACCGGTGACGTCGGCTGGCCGCACCTACGTCGACGGCGGGGCGTGGAGTCCGACGAACATGGACGTGGCGGAGGTCGACAGCGGCGGTCGCGTGCTGTGCCTGAACCCGACGGGCTCGCTGCGCCCATCGATCGGCTCGCTGGCGGGCGCATTCGGCGCGGTCTCGCGTGGCGCCGCGGCGACCGAGGCGCTCGTCCTGAAGGGACGCGGGGCGACGGTCACGACGGTCAACCCCGACAACGCGAGCGCCGCGGCGATGGGTCTGAACCTGATGGACCACGCGCGCCGCGGTTCTGTGATCGAGGCCGGGCTGGCGCAGGGAAGGCGGCTCGCCCTCGACGCCTCGGCGCGCGCAGCTTAAGACGGCGCCCGAGCGAAGGGAACGCGGCGCTGGCGTAGAACCACGTTGGATGCTGGCGGGGCTGTTGGCAGTCGTGTTGATCGCACTGACGGTGCTGGCGCTGCTGCTCGCGGGCGTGGTCGCCGCGGTGGCGACCGGCATCGTGCTGATGAACATCTTTGCGGCGATCGTCTGCAGTCGTTCGCGCGCGCTGCGCAACGTGCACGCCACACCCCCCGAACGCTGGCGGCCGTCGTCGTTTCGCTTGCCGCCGGAACCGACCGGCGAGTCCGAGGAGGCCGAGGACTCGGTGAGGATTCGCCGGCGCTGAGCTCGCTTGCCGGCGCCACGTTTGGCGCTCGTGCGACGGGCGACTAGGGTGAGCGCAGGATGGGTCTGATGAGGACAGCCGCGGCGCTGGGAGCGCTTGCGGCGGGGATGCTGTGCTCGACGGCGAGCGGTCAAGCGGCGAGCGGCGCGGCGTCGGTCCGCGTCGACCAGGTCGGCTATGCGGCTGGCGCGCCCAAGCGCGCGTACCTGATGTCGCGCGACGACGCGACCGGCGGCGCCTTCTCGGTTGCCCCTGCGCCAGGCGGAGCTCCGCTGTTCAGCGGCACGGTCGGAGCGTCGCTGGGGTCGTGGAGCAGGCGCTACGGCCACGTCTACGCGCTGGACTTCGACGCCGTGCAGACGCCCGGGACGTACACGCTGACGGTCGTCGGGCGCGCCGCGGCCTCCTCGCCGCCGTTTGCGATCGCGTCCGCCGCCGCCCTGTTCGAACAGCCGCTGGCCAACGCGCTGTCGTTCTATGAGAACCAGCGCGACGGCCCGGAATTCATCCCTTCGCCGCTGCGCTCGGCGCCAGGCCACCTCAACGACCGCACGGCGACGGCGTACGTGACGCCGCAGGTAAGCGCCGGCGGTGCCTTCAAGGGCTACCTGACGAGCCTCGGCGAAACGGTCGACGCCTCGGGGGGATGGTGGGACGCGGGCGACTACCTGAAGTTCGTGCAGACGACGAGCTACACCGAGGACCTGCTGCTGGCGGGCGTGCGCGACTTCCCCGCGCAGATGGGCGCCTCGGCTCCGGGCGCCGACTTCACCGCCGAGGCGCGCTTCGGGATCGAATGGCTGCTGCGCATGTGGAACGACCGGACGCGGACGCTGTACTACCAGGTGGGAATCGGCGAGGGCAACTCGAGCATCCTCGGCGACCACGACATCTGGCGCTTGCCGCAGGCCGACGACAGCTTTGCCGGCAGCGACCCCCGCGCCCGCTACATCCGCCACCGGCCGGTCTTTCGCGCGGGACCGCCGGGCAGCCCGGTCAGCCCGAACCTCGCCGGTCGCGACGCCACCGCGTTCGCCCTCTGCTACCAGGTGTTCCGCGGCACGCAACCCGGCCTTGCCGCGCGCTGTCTGTCGGCCGGCGAGCACATCTTCGAACTCGCCGACACGACCCCGAAGGGAAATCTAATAACGGCAATCCCGTTCGGTTTCTATCCGGAGAGCGAATGGCGTGACGACCTCGAGCTGGGCGCCGGCGAGCTGGCGATCGCCCTGTCCTCGCCCGGCGCCCTTCCGGCCGGGCTGGCGCACGATCAGCCGGCCTTCTATCTCCAACGCGCGGCGCAGTGGGCCAGCTCCTACATCTCGCACTCCGGCTCGGGCGATCCGCTGAACCTGTACGACGTCAGCGGCCTGGCGCACTTCGACCTCGTGCGCGCGCTGCGCCTGGCGGGCAAGCCGACCGGGCTGGCCGTGGACGAAGGCCGACTCACCGCAAATCTCGCCCGCCAGCTCGATTCGGCGGTGGCGCAATCGCACGAAGACCCGTTCGGCTTTGGCTTTGCCTGGGCTCAAGCCGACACGGCCTCACACGGCGACGGGCTGTCGGTGATGGCGGCTGAGTACGAGGACCTCACTGGACAGCCGGCCTACCGTCCGCTCTCGGCACGCTGGCTGGGCAACGTGCTCGGCGCCAACGCCTGGGGCTCGTCGCTGATCGTCGGCGACGGCACGACGTTCCCCGACTGCCCCTCCCACCAACTGGCGAACCTCGCCGGCTCGCTCGACGGCTCGCCTGCCGTGCTCGCCGGAGCGGTCGTGGAGGGCCCGAGCGACGAATCGAGCAAGGGCAAGGTGAGCGGCATGCGCAAGTGCCCGGCGAGGGGCAACGCGTTTGCCCCGTACAACGGCAAGGCGGTGTTCAAGGACGACGTGCAGTCCTACACGACGGTCGAGCCGGCGATCGACCTGACCGCCTCCTCGCCGCTGGCGTTCTCCTGGCAGATCGCGCCGGCGAGCCCGCTGCCGGGCTGATCGCTACTGCTCTGCGAGGCGCACACGTCGCTGTACTCGCCCGGCAGCGCGGCGGGATCGGCCGAGCTCTCGCCGCCGAGCAGCTAATGGGCCGGCGGCGCCGGCGCGAGCTCGCCGGCGATCGGACTGAGCATCAGCTGACTGACGACCTGCGGCCGCTGCGATTGCGCGAGCGCCCACATCAGCTTCACCGTGGCCGTCTCGGTGGGCATGTCGTGCAGGAACACCCCGCCGGCGCCGGCGATCGCCAGCGTGGTCTCATATGCGCCGGCCCCGCTCGGTGGAGCGCCCGGCGCGGCGGTGGCGACGATCACGCCCCGCTCGCTGCACCTGCGGATGAACGCCGGCAGCGAGAAGCGATCGCCGGTGTCCGGGCCGGTCGCCGACGGATAGAGCTCGACCAGCACGCCGCGCGTCCCGGCGCGCTGCGCGGCGTCGTAGGTGGCGTCGAAGTCCAGACCGGGATACAGGCGCAGCGCGAGAACGTGCTCGTCGACCTCCTGGATCGAACGCCCGCCTACACGGTGGACGTATGGCTCGATCGCGGTCAGCTGGTCGCCTTGCACCGTCGCCACGAGCTCGCGGTTGACCGACGCGAACGTCTCGCCGCCGGCCGGCGCCTTGCGCACGCGCGTTCCGAGCAGGATGCGCGCCGGCCGATCCTCGCCGCCGCCGAACGCGACGTAGGTACCGCTGCGCAGCGCGAGCAGCGCGAGCAGCGCCGCGCGCACGTTGGCGGGGGCGTCGGAGCCGGCCTGCGTCGCCGCCAGCCTCGATCCAGTCAGCACGATCGGCCGCTCGACGTCGCAGAGCAGGAAGCTCAGCGCGGCGGCGGTGTAGGCCATCGTGTCGGTGCCGTGCAGCACGAGCACACCGTCGACGTCGTCGGCCTCGATCAGCCGGCGGGCGGCGGCGGCGATCGACAGCCAATCACCCGGCGCGAGGTTCTCCGACAGCTTGCGCAGCGGCGCAGCGACGACGACGCGCGGCTCGCCCGCCGCGGGCCACGCGCTCCGCAGCAGGCCCGCCTCCGCGCTGGTCGGCTCGGGTCCGACCGAGAGCACTGCGCCGTGCTGCTCGGCACCGATCGTTCCTCCGGTGAGCACCAGGCCGACCGACGGCAGGCGATCCTCGCCGCTGGAGGCTGTCATGCCCGGGCACACTACCCCTCGATCTGCCGCGAGCTTGCGCACGAGCAGGCGCCGCTCGGCGTCATCGCGCTGGCCAAGCCCTGACTGCGCGGCGCGGCGCGGCGCTAGGGCGCCAGGCGCTCGATCGACCAGCCGCCGCCGGCGCGACGGTAGAGCAGCCGATCGTGCAGGCGGTCGTGGCGCTGCTGCCAGAACTCGAAGGTCTCCGGCGTGACGCGAAAGCCGCCCCAGTTCGCCGGCAGCGGCAGCTCGCCATCGGGGTAGCCGCGCTCGAGCTCGGCAACGCGCTGCTCGAGCTCCTCGCGGCCGGCGAGCGTTTGGCTCTGCGCAGAGGCCAGCGCGCTGAGCTGGCTGCGGCGTGGCCGGGTGCGCACGTAGGCGGCCGACTCGCTCTCGCTCGTGCGCTGCACCGGCCCGGTGATCCTCACCTGCCTGCCCAGCGGATCCCAGTAGAAGAGCAGCGCCGCGCGCGGGTTGGCGGCGAGCTCGCGGCCCTTCTGACTCTCGTAGTTGGAGAAGAACACGAAGCCGCGCTGGTCAAAGCCCTTGACGAGCACCATGCGCAGCGAAGGCGCGCCGTCGGGCGATGAGGTGGCCAGCGCCACCGCCTCGGGCATGCGCGCGCCGGCCCTCCCCGCCTGCTCAAACCAGCTCGCGAACTGATCGAGTGGATCGGGTCTGGCGTCCTGCTCGCGCAGCGGCTCGCCGTAGTCGGTCACCGGGCACATTGTGCCCGCAGCGCGACGGCGGACGCTCGCACGCGCCGCCGACCGAGCGCCGGTGGCCGTGGGCGAGTCACAGGCCGGCCTCGACGGCGATCCTGCCCGACTCGACCGCCTCGCATAGAGCCGCGTAGTCGCGCTGATTCTGCTCGGCGTAGGCCTGCGCGAACTGCACGATTGCGCGCTCGAAGCTCGGGCCGCGCCCGAGGTACGCGCCGATCGCGACGCGGTCGCCGCTGCGCGCATGCGCGCGGGCCAGCGTCCAGCCGCACATCCGCCCGTACGCGGCCATGCCCTCGGGGACCATCTGCTCGATCTCGGCCGATCCCTTCCAGTCCTTCAGCTGGCGCACGTAGAAGTCCCGTGGCAGCTCGTCGAGTCCGGCGTCGACGTGCAGCCAGCCCAGGAAGATGTCGCTGCTGGCCTGCATCAGCCGCTGTCCCGTGACCACACGCTGGCCGTGATTCGCGAAGCCGCTCGCGGGCAGGAACTGCTCGAGCACCGAGCGGCCGGCCTCCTTCATCTGCAGCAGCAGCGGGTCGCTGTCATCTGATCCGAACAGCAGTGCGATCCAGGCGCGCGTGCCCACGCTGCCGACGCCGACGACCTTGCGCGCGAAGTCGGTGAGCTGAAACTGCTCGAGCAGGATGCGCCGCTCGCGGGGAAGCGTCTCGCGGTAGGCGCGCATGCGCTCGTCCAAGGTCTCAAACAGCTTCTCGCGGCCGCGCTCTTGCAGGTCGGCGATCGGCACGATCAGCGGCGGATCGGCGACGATCCGCGGTTCGCCGTCGACGATCTGCGTCAGCTTCGAGAATGCCGACATGCTGTCGCGCGTGCGCGCCTTGGCGAGCGCCTTGGAAGTCCGCTTGACCATCTTCGGCGTCAGCTGCTTGGCGAGCAGCTGCATCAGGTCCTCGATGTCCAGGTGCGCGTACCACACGTCGAGGTTCTTCATGCCCGCGAAGCGGTTCATCGCCGCGCGGTATTCGGCCACCGTCTCCAGCACGACGCGCTCCTGCTCGGCGAGCGCGAAGCCGCGATCCTGTGCGGCGATCATCATGCTCGCGGCCAAGCGCTTTACGTCCCACTCCCACGGACCGGGCAGCGTCTCGTCGAAGTCGTTGATGTCGAACACGAGCCGCCGCTCTGGCGATGCGAAGACGCCGAAGTTGGACAGGTGCGCGTCACCGCAGCACTGCACCGTGAGCCCCGAGCGCGGGGTCGCGCTCGCGAGGTCGCTGGCCATGATCAGCGCCGCGCCGCGGTAGAAGGTGAACGGAGAGACGAGCATGCGCCCGTAGCGGATCGGCACGAGCTCCGGGACGCGCGTCGCGGCCTGGCGCTCGAGCAGCTCGACGGGATCGGGGCGCTCGGGCGAGGGCTCGAAAATGGCGTGGCTGGAGCGCGGGACCGCCTTGCGTCTGGCGCGGCCGAGAAGCGCCCGCTCGGCCGGCTTCAGGCGCTCGGGCTCTGTGCCGTGCGTGCCAGGTGCAGTCGACGCCATGTGACCACGGTAACGCGCGTCCGAGCCGGTGCACAGCGCGGGTCGCTACCGGCAAGCGTTTGGCGCGATCGACGCGGCCGGCCTCTAGCGCCCGGCCGCTCGCCGGTAGCGCGCAACGGCCAGCGGGGCGAACACGGCGACGATCACAAACGACCACACCACTGCGCCCCAGACGTTGTTGTGGGCTGGCGCGCCAAGCCACAGATGGCGGATCGCATCGACGACGATCGTGAACGGATTGACTTCGGCGAAGTCGCGCAGGCCGGCGGGCATCGACGCCACCGGCACGAACGCCGAGGAGATGAAGGTCAGCGGGAAGACCGCGATGAAGCCGACCGAGTTGACCGATTCCGGCGAGGAGACGAGCAGGCCGATGAAGGCGAGAAACCAGGAGAAGGCGTAGCCGAAGAGCAGCAGCAGCCCGACGCCGGCGGCCGCCTCGGGGAAGCTCGTCTGGAATGTGAAGCCGATCAGCACGCCGGTGACGAGCAGGATCGTCAGCGACAGGGAGTTGGTGGCCACGTCCGACAGCGTGCGCCCGCCGAGCACCGCGGCGCGCGACATCGGCAGCGAGCGGAAACGATCGATCAGACCCTTCTGCACGTCCTCGTTCAGGCCGAGCGCCGTGGCGAAGCCGCCGAAGGCGGTGTTCTGAACGATGATCCCGGGCAGCAGGAAGTCGACATAGCTGTACCCCGGGGTCCTGATCGCGCCGCCGAAGACGTAGCGAAACAGCAGCACGAACATGATCGGCTGCAGCGTGAAGCCGATCAGCAGTTCCGGCGCTCGCGGCAGTCGGATCAGGTTGCGCTCGGCGATGATCAGCGTGTCGGAGACCAGGCGTCTCATGCGACCTCATCGTGCGCTTGTCCTGCGGGAGCTTCTTCGGCGGCGTGGCCGGTCAGCGCGAGGAACACGTCGTCGAGCGTCGGGCGTCGCAGCGCGAGATCGTCGACGCCGACCTCGGCCTCGCTGAGCCGGCGCACGGCCTCGACGATGGCGCCGTCGCGCTCGCGCACGCTCACCCTGACCAAGCCCGCCTCAGCGCTGGGAAGCTCGTCGGACATCGGCGCGAGCGCCCGCACCGCCACCGCGGGATCGGCGGCGTCGTCGAGGCGGACCTCCAGACGCTCGCCGCCGAGGCGATCCTTGAGCTGATCGGAGGTGCCCTCGGCGATCAGACGTCCGTGGTCGATCACGGCAATCGTCTCGGCGAGCCGGTCGGCCTCGTCCAGATTCTGGGTGGTCAGCAGGACGGTGGTGCCCTCGGCGACGAGCCCTTCGATCACCGCCCACAGGCCCAGACGGCTGCGCGGGTCCAGGCCCGTCGTCGGCTCATCCAGGAACAGCACCGGCGGCTTGGCCACGAGCGCTGCCGCGAGATCGAGACGGCGACGCATCCCGCCCGAATACGTCTTCGTCGGCCGGCTGGCCGCTTCGACGAGATCAAAGCGCTCGAGCAGCTCCCGACCGCGGGCCTTCGCCGCCGCGCGCTTGGCCCCGTACAGCCGACCGACCATCGTCAGGTTCTCCAGGCCGGTGAGGTTTTCGTCGACGGCTGCATACTGACCAGCCAGCCCGATCCGCTCGCGCAGTGCGGCGGCGTCGCGCTGCACGTCCAGGCCGAGCACGTGCGCGGTGCCCGCGTCTGGCTTCAGCAGCGTCGCCAGCACGCGAACCAGCGTGGTCTTGCCCGCTCCGTTGGGCCCCAGCAGACCCACCACCTGGCCCTGACGGGCGATCAGGTCGACGCCATCAAGCGCGAGCACGTCGCCAAAGCGCTTGACCAGCCCGCTCACCTCGATCCCCGGTCGATCGCTCATCGCTTGCCCCGCTTGGCTGCTCGTGCC
>JADGPP010000089.1 GCA_017882375.1 Solirubrobacteraceae bacterium
GTTCGTCGCTCCACTTGCATGTGTTAAGCACGCCGCCAGCGTTCGTCCTGAGCCAGGATCAAACTCTCCGTGAAGAACTTCACGAAAAGCTGTCATGGAACTGCACGAGACCTATACACCGTGGTCTCGAAACCATGACGGGGTACTGCTCTACTTGACTCTTTGCCGTCACGCGGAGGCGTACGAGACGCTCCCGCCGACGGGTCGAACCTGGACGCACACCACGATCGAAATCGATCGTAGATGCGCATGCTGTTGAGTTTTCAAAGACCGTCAAGCCTCTCGAAAGGTGCTTCCTTCTGAGGAGACCTACTCGCCCAGCGTCCAAGGACGCGCTGCGGGCGAACGACCAAGTATAGCGCTAAGCCGCACGCAGGCGGCGGAAGCGACGCTTGCCGACCTTCAACACCTGCCCGTCGGCGCGCTCGCCGGGCACATCGTACTCGCCGGGCGCCAGCGACGCCTCGCCGAGCGTCACGCCACCCTGGTCGATCAGCCGGCGCGCCTGCGAGCTGGACATGCCGAACGCCGCCGCCATCAGACCCGGCAGGTGCACGGCGCCGGCGTCGCGCGCAAAGCTCGCCTCGGCGATCTCCTCGGGCATCTCGTGCTCGACGAACACCCGCTCGAAGTGCCGCTCGGCGGCGTCGGCGTCCTGCGCCGAGTACAGCCACTGCACGAGCTCGCGCGCAAGCGCGCGCTTGGCGTCCCTGGCCGAGCTGCCGGCCAGCGCCGTCGGCGCCGCGCCGGCCCCGGCTGCGGCGCAGGCTTCGGCGTCGGCGCTGGCTTCGGCGGTGGAGCCCCCCGCGACCGGAGCCAGCGGATCGTCGTCTCGTTCGAGCAGCAGCCGGCGGTACTCGACGATCGCCTCGTCGGGAATCGACATCGTCTTGCCGTAGATCTCCTGCGGCGGGTCGGTGATCCCGATCTGATTGCCCAGCGACTTGGACATCTTGCGCTGGCCTTCGATGCCGGCGAGCAGCGGCATCGTCAGGATCGCCTGCTCGGGCTTGCCGTACGCACGCTGGATGTCGCGCCCCAGCAGCAGGTTGAACTTCTGGTCGGTTCCCCCCAGCTCGACGTCGGCGTCGATCGCCACCGAGTCATAGGCCTGCAGCAGCGGGTACAGCAGCTCCAGCAGCGAGATCGGCTCGTTGGCCGACCAGCGTTTGGCGAAGTCGTCGCGCTCGAGCAGCTGCGCCGCGGTGGTCGTGCGCACGAGCCCCAGCAGATCGGCCATCGGCATGTCCAGCCACTCGCCGTTGCGCCTGACCTCCAGGCGCTCGGGGTCGGCGTCGAGGATCTTCAGCGCCTGCTCCTGGAAGGTCGCGGCGTTCTGCTCGATCTGCTCCGGCGAGAGCATCGGGCGCAGCTCTGAGCGGCCCGACGGGTCGCCGACGCGCGCCGTGTAGTCGCCGATGATCAGCACGACCTTGTGGCCGGCCTGCTGAAACTCCGACAGCTTGCGCAGGACGACCGCGTGACCGAGGTGGATGTCCGGCGCGGTCGGATCGATGCCCAGCTTGACGCGCAGCTGGCGGCCCTGCACGCGCGCCGCCGCCAGCCGGCCCGCGAGCGCACCGTCGGGCAGGCTGTCCACGGCGTTGCGCGCCAGCCAGGCAGCCAGCCGTGCAGGGTCCTCGGCGGCCGCGGTGGTGGCGTCGGGCATCGGCGCCAATGCTAGACTCTCGCCGGCGCGAGGGACCCTCAGCGCTGCGTCAGCTCGCGGCTCGCGCCGCCCCGCATCCGCCTCCCGGCGCCTGCGGGTTCCCGCCCCGAATCGCCGATGAGCGTTGAGGTTCGCCCCGACATACCCGCCGCTCCCGACCCTGCGCCGGGGGACGGCTCAGCGGGCAGCAAGCCCCGCCTGAAGAGGCTGCGCTTCGTCGCCATCCTGTTCGCCGTCCTCGTGCTCGGGCTCGTCTCCTTCGTCTTCGGCATCTTCATCTCCGTCGCCTCGGACCTTCCGTCGCTGACGAAGTTCTCCCAACTGAAGGACGCCAGGAGCTCGGTCCTGCTCGACGACCTCGGCCGCCCGCTGGGCATCGTCAGCCAGCACAACCGCGTGATCGTCACGCCCGGGCAGATCCCGCCGATCGTCAAGGAGGCGGTGATCTCGATCGAGGACAAGCGCTTTCAGACCAACGGCGGCGTCGACGTCCGCGGCATCGCGCGCGCGTTGCTCCAGGACATCGCGCACAAAGGCTCCGTTCAGGGAGCCTCGACGATCGAGCAGCAGTTCATCAAGAACGCCCTGCAGGCGCAGTCGCACCGCACGATCTTCGAGAAGCTCAGGGAGGTCGCGCTGGCCTTTCAGCTCTCGCACAAGTGGTCGAAGGAAAAGATCATCACGGCCTACCTCAACACGATCTACTTCGGCAACGGCGCCTACGGGATCGAGGCGGCGGCGCAGACCTACTTCGGCCACGACGTCAACCACCTCGGCTGCGGCGAGCCGACGCACGAGCTGTGCGTGCAACAGCTGCAGCCGTGGGAGGCCGCGCTGCTCGCCGGCATCATCCAGTCGCCGACCGCCTATGACCCGACGGCCCATCCCGTCGCCGCACGCGCGCGGCGCGACACGGTGCTGCGCCAGATGCTCGCGCAGGGCTTCCTGACACGCATGGTCTACGAACAGAGCATCGCCCAGGCGCTGCCCGCGTCCAAGGACGTCCAGGCGCCGACCGAGCAGACGATCGAAGGCATCGACGCCGGCTACTTCACCAGCTGGGTGCAGCAGCAGGTGATCGAACGCTATGGCGCCGCGCTCGCGTTCGACGGCGGCCTGCGCATCAAGACCACGCTCGACATCGAACTGCAGCGCTCGGCCGAACAGGCGGTCAACGCCTATCTCGCCTACGCCGGCGGGCCGACGGCGTCGCTCGTGGCGATCGAAAACTCCACCGGCGAGGTGCGCGCGATGGTCGGCGGGCGCAGCTACCGCGAAAGCCCCTTCAACCTCGCCACCAACGGCGAGCGCCAGCCGGGCTCGTCGTTCAAGGCGTTCGACCTCGCCGCCGCGCTGCAGGACGGCATCTCGCCCGAATCGTCGTGGACGTCCAAGCAGAAGACGTTCATCGTCCCCAGCACGCACGGTCAGGAAAAGTTCGTCGTGCACAACGACGAAGGCAACTACACCGGCTCCGACACGCTGACCGGCGCCACGGCCTACTCCGACAACTCGATCTACGCCGAAGTCGGGCTGAAGGTCGGCACCCACCGGATCGCCCGGCTGGCCCACGAGATGGGCATCACTACGCCTCTGTCGACCAACCCGGCGATGACGATCGGCGGCCTCACAGTCGGTGTCACGCCGCTGGACATGGCACACGCCTACGAGACGATCGCCCACGGCGGGCGGCGCGTGAGCGGCACGCTCGCCGGCGACGGCGAGCCCGTGGCGATCCAGGAAGTCGACGCCGGCTCGCACACGCTGCCCAACGGCGACCACCACGACGTCAACCACGTCAAGACCAAGGCCGTGCTCCCCGCGAGCGTCGCCACGACGGAGACGTCGATGCTCGAGACCGTGCTGCAGTACGGCACCGGGCGCGCCGCCGCGATCGGCCAGTTCGCCGCCGGAAAGACCGGCACGACCTCCAACTACGGCGACGCGTGGTTCGTCGGCTGGGACAGCAAGTACACGGTCGCCGTCTGGGTCGGCTATCCCGACAGCCTCGTGCCGATGACGACCGCCTTCAACGGCGGACCAGTGCTCGGCGGTACCTACCCCGCGCTGATCTGGCACGACTTCATGACCTCGGCGCTGACGATCGACAAGGGCCGCGCCGAAAAAGCCGCGGCCGGCAAATCGAAGTCCGGCGAAGGCCGCGAAGGCTCGGCCACGAGCACCCCCGAAGTCTCCGCCGCCCCGCCGAGCGCCGGCTCGAGCCCGCCGAGCACCGGCGGCTCCAGCAGGGAAACCGGGAAATCCTCGGCACCGAGCACCGGTGGCGAAACCGGCTCGGGCAACAGCGGGGCCGGCAAAGCCGCGCCCGAACAGGCCCCCGCGCCCTCCAGCCCGGCGCCGTCGAGCCCGTCGCCGACCCCCTCCACGCCGCCCTCCTCCTCGCCGCCACCCTCATCGCCGACCGGCGGCGTCAGCCCCGGCGGCTAGCGCCCTCGCCCGATCCGCTCGCCGGCACGACTGCGACCGTCGCGCCGGCCGGCGCCGCTCACGGCCGCGGGCGCGAGACGTGACCGTTGCCGCTCGCGCTGAAGCGCCAGCGCAACTCGACCGCGCGCGTGATCCCGATGCGCGTGCTCTGCACCACTGTCGGCGCGAGCCACTGATCCGTGCGCGCGCCGATGCGCACCGGGCCGCCGGCCAGCGGCGTGCCGTTCTCGCCCAGCTCGATGCCGAGCGCCTGCGTGAGCTTTCCCGGCCCCGAGCAGAGCTCGGCGTCGCGCGCCGGCCGCGCGCCGATCAGGCCGCGGCGCTCGCGCATCAACTCGATCCCCGCGATCGGCTCAAGCGCCCGGATCAGCACCGCCGCGCCAACTCCGGCAGGCTCGCAGACGGCGTTGAGCAGCGCGTGAATGCCGTAGGAGCGGTAGACGTAGGCGATCCCCGGCTCGCCGAACAGCGTCTTCGTGCGCGGCGTCAGCCCGGCGAAGGCGTGACAGGCCGGCTCGCTCTCGTGGTAGGCCTCGGTCTCGACGATCACGCCCGCCGTGTCGCCGTGCACGACGACGCAACCGATCAGCTCCGGCGCGACCTCGAGCACCGGGCGGTCGTAGAAGTCAGGCGCCAGCGCTCTCATCGAGCACCGTGCGCGCAGCGGCGAGCTGCTCGCCCAGGCGCGCCGAGGACGTCCCGCCCTCGGACACCTTCGACTCCAGCCACGACGACTGCTCGAGCACCTCGTGGAACTGCGCGCCGTGCGCCGCGAGCGTCTCGCTGTGCGCCGCCAGCTCCTGCTCTGTCAGCTGTGACAGCGTCCTGTCGCTGTCCAGCGCCGTGCGCACGAGACCGGCGACGACGCCGTGTGCCTCGCGGAAGGGGACGTCGAGGCGCACGAGTAGGTCGGCGACGTCGGTGGCGGCAAGCATCTCATCGGAAGCGGCCTCGGCCATGCGCTCGCGGTTGAAGCGCACCCCGGTGACCATCCCCGTGGCGCCCGCGAGCGTCAGCTCGAGCGTGTCGACTGCATCGAACATGTGCTCCTTGTCCTCCTGCAGGTCCTTGTTGTAGGTCAGCGGCAACGCGTGCATCACGCCGTGGAACGCCGCCAGGTGCCCGACCACGCGTGGCGCCTTCGCGCGCAGCAGCTCGGCCGCGTCGGGGTTCTTCTTCTGCGGCATGATCGACGAGCCCGCACTCCAGGAGTCCGGCAGCTCGCAGAAGTGAAACTCGGCGCTGGACCACAGCACCAGCTCGGCGCCGAGCCGAGAGAGGTGCGTCGAGCAGGTCGCCGCGGCGTTGAGGTAGTCGAGGATGAAGTCGCGACCGGAGACCGCGTCGATCGAGTTCGCGGCGACGGTCGCGAAACCGAGCTCGTCGGCGACCATGCGCCGGTCGGTGTCGAAGTTCACGCCGGCGAGCGCTCCCGCGCCGAGCGGCAGCGAGCCGGCCTGCGCCTCGGCGAAGGCAAAGCGCGCGCGGTCGCGCGCGAGCATCCAGAAGTACGCGAGCAGGTGGTGGCCGAGATACACCGGCTGGGCGCGCTGCAGGTGGGTGTAGCCGGGCATCGGCCAGTCGGCGTGCTCCTCGGCGCGCGCCAGCAGCGCCGCCATCAGCGCGGCGATCGCCTCGCGCGCGTGCGCGCAGCGCTCGCGTGCGTACATCATCAGGTCGGTGACCACCTGGTCGTTGCGCGAGCGCGCCGTGTGCAGGCGCCCGGCCACCGGCCCGGCGATCTCCGTCAGGCGCCGCTCGATCGCCATGTGGATGTCTTCGTCGTCGGGCGCGAACGCGAACGCGCCCTCGCGCAGCTCGTGCTCCACCGCATCGAGGCCGGCCAGCAGCGCGTCGCGGTCGGCCTCGGCGACGATCCCGCACGCGGCGAGCATGCGCGCATGCGCGCGCGACTGCGCGACATCCTGCGGCCACAGCCGGCGGTCGAAGCCGATCGACGCGTTCAGGCGGTGAAAGTCCGCATGCTGGGGCTCGTGGAAGCGCGACACGGCGACCAGTCTACGGCCGCCGCTTCAAGCGCCGACGCGCCGGCACCTGCTCAAGCGGCGAGCGGCTGCCTATCGGCCGGCCCGGGCGTCCTGCGCGTGGCGATCACGCGCGCCCCGCCGCCGGGAGCAAACGAGACAGAACTTCGCGCGGCCCCCTCGGAGCCGGCCTGGGCGGGCCGCAGCTCGAGCTCGCGCAGCACGACGGCGATGACGCGCTTGATCTCGAGCTGGGCGAAGCTGGCGGCGACGCAGCGCCGCACGCCGCCGCCGAAGGGAATCCAGCTGTAGGCGCCGGCGTCTGCGCCTCCCAGGAAGCGCTCGGGCCGGAACTCGAGCGGCTGGGGATAGATGTCGGCGCGGCGATGCATGAGGTAGATGCAGGGCGCGACGATCGTGTCGGCGGGAAGCGTGTAGCCGCCGAGCTCCATCGGCGTGACGAGCCGACGCATGACGAGTGGCACGGCGGGGCACAGCCGCAGCGTCTCTTTGACGACGGCGTCGAGGTATTCATCGCCCTCGTCGCGCAGAACCTCCTCGCGCAGGCGGGCGAGCTTGGGCGGGTAGCGCAGCAGCCGCTCGAACACCCAGGCGAGCGAGGTGGCGGTGGGCCCGTCGGAGAGCATGGTGACGAGTTCGTCGCGCATCTTCTGCTCACTGGCGGGCTGCCCGCTCTCGGCGTGTCCGCGCTCGAGCAGCGAGAAGATGTCTTCCTGCTCGGGCGCCACGCCACGGGCGCGACGCTCACGCACCTCGTCGAGCACGACGGACTCGACCTTGCCCATCGCCTGGCGAAAGCCGGAGTTGGCGGTGATCGAACGCGAGCCGAAGGCGGCGAGCATTGCGAGCCGACGCGGGCGGTTGATCCAGTTGGTCAGCTCGGCGATCCGCTCACGCAGCAGCGCTCCCCGCTCGGGGTCGATGCCGTCGAAGACCGAGCGCATGACGACTTCCATGCTGATCGCCTGCATGCGGGGCCACAGCTCGAAGGGCTCGCCGGTCGGCCACGTGGCGACCTTCTCCCGCGCGATCTCGGACATCATGGCGCCGTAGTCCTTCATCCGCCCGCCGTGGAAGGAGGGCAGCAGACGCTTGCGGTCGCCCATGTGTTCCGGCTCGTCGAGCAGCATCACCGAGCGCGGGCCGAGCAACGGTTCGAGCAACGGGTTGGCCTCGCCGGCGCCTGCGCCCATCAGCTCGGAGGCGCGCGTGAAGACGAGCTTTACGTGTTCGGGATTGGTCAAGAGCACCCAGGGCTTGCCCCGGCGGATGCGCAGCGTGAGGATCTCGCCGTAGCGCGCTTCGCAGCGATCCATGAACTCGAGCGGGCGCAGCGCCCAGATGGCGGCCTGCAGCGTGGTGGGGATGCGCGGGCCGGGGGGAAGCTTGGTCTTGGAAGCTGCTGGCGCTGGTGTCATCGATTTCACTCCTGGTCGTTTCTCTCTGGCCCTCTGCGACGGCGAGTTCGCCGCCTGGAGCCGCCTCGGCCGACGCCGCCAAGCGCGAATGTCCAGCAATCCCGGGCATCTGCGCGGCGGCTCGGGGACGAGCCCCTCTTCCTGGTTACACGATCGGGAGACCTCTCGCGAGCAGCCGGCTTCGAGATCTTTTTTGATGCGGCTCTCGCGAGCCGGATATGGCCGCGCGATGGTCGCCCGAACGCTCATGGACGCGAAGCTCATTCGCTGGGGAACGGGCTTTCTTCAGGCGCTTGCGGCCCGGTGTATTGGGCGCATTTCTGCACTACGTAGCCAGGGCTGCAATTCGTCCTGGCGGTCCAGCGCGCCTTGTATTCCTTTTCGAAGCTCGTCGTGATCTGCCGGTGGCGAAGTGCGATCAGGCGGCGCACGACTTCGCGTCGCACGGTGGCGAGTGGCTTGAGCCTTGCCGGCGTGATCTTGCGGACGATGAAAACGGTCCAGTCGCGGTTTAGCCGCGTCGGCGCACTCACGACCCCCTGGCGAGCGGCGAAGATCGCGTCACTGACGTTCTTTATGTCTCCTGGGCTCGGTCCCCCGTTGGGTGCGCGCGAAACGGCCTCCTTGAGCGCCCGCTTTTTGAAGCCCGACCCGGTCCCGATCCGCCTTACGAGCGCAAGAGCGGCCGACGGGCTTGGCAGGTGCTCGATCAACTCCGCATACCGTTCTTCGGGTTTGATGAACAGGCGATGGTTGCGCGCGTAGAAGCTGATGATTTGCGGCTCGGTGATCTGCGTGGCCTGCTTCGCCAGTTTTCCACCGATCGCACTCGCCGCCAGTTCGGTCTTGGCTTCGAGCTTGACGTCGTCGACGGTCTGTCCGGCTGCATGCAGAGCGGCTTGAAATTCGGAGGCGCCGTTCGCTTCCCTGCGCTCGGTCATCGCGCTGCTGACCTCCTCGCCGGAGGGGGCGACGCCCTGACGCGCAGCCTCTGCGTTGATCCAATCGGCTGAGATCAGCATGCCGAGCGCGCGCTGGCGCGGCGTACCCTGCTGTCCTGCGCGCAGCTGCTGAAACCCCCCGCCCCGCTGGACCACGCGGGCCCAGTGCTCGACGTCGGTCTTGCCGATCGACGTCGTGCCGACATGAACGACGGCGGGCCCTACGGAGCCGGCCCCGCACGCGGTCAACCCAACCGCCGATAGCGCGAGGATCGTGACGGTCGCACGGGCGGTCGCGTTCACGGCGAAGGCACGACGTCTCCGAACACGCCCACCGGCGTGCCGCAGCAAATATCGGCCTCGGCGTTTCTCTTTTTGTGACTTTCGCGGCATCCTCAGTTCCTGAAGGTGACTCCCTCGGCTTCTTGGCCTAGTTTTCGCCCGGGATACCTGGGCCATCCGCGCGTTGACGCGCTCCGGGCGAATGCCATCTCTAAGACACTATGTCGAGATCGGGCAGCCATGCTGAACGGAGTTCTCACTCCTTCGGAAACACAAGCCCTGATCGCCAGATGGCTCGGCTAGCTTCCAGATATGCGCCACGCCTCTCGCTCCGTTGCCTCGGCCGTGACGATCATCGCCGCTCTACTGACGATGACGGGCTGTGGAGGGGGCACGAACGACAGCGTCGTGCATTTCGAGGGCCCCACGCACGCATCGATCAGCGAGTCTACGCTCAACCACTGGATGCAGGTGCTGGCCGGTGACGACATCCGACGAAACCTCGGGACCGAGGGCCCTGCGGGCCTGGCCTCCGAGCCGGCCGACTATCAGCGCTGCTTTGCGGCGGCAAAGCTCGTCGCGCCGAGGTCCTTTTTCAACCAGATCAGGTACGACAGGGTTCAGATCACCGAAAAATGCCATCAACTGCACCAGGCGATCAAGGCCCAGGCCCTCAACTTCTTGATCTCGGCCCACTGGACGAGCATCGAAGCCGCTGAACGGAAGATTACGGCGAGCGCGGCAGAGGTCCGAAGCGCATTCAACACCGAGCGTAAGCAGTCTTACCCCACAGAAGCGGCACTGCACAGGTATCTAGGCGAACGGCACTGGTCGTTAGCTGATCTGCTCTATCAAGTACGGCTCAATGTGCTTGCCGGCAAGCTCCAGGGGCGTGCAGGCACGAAAGCGGCTAGCGCAGGCGGCGATCAATCGGTCTCGCCCCCGCTCACCTCCGAGCAAGTCCAGAACTCGGCCTCCAAGGCAATCTGCAAGGCGGGTTACGTCGTGGCGGGCTGCAGCGAGTATCGCGGTCCTCCGACGGCAGCGCCGTCAGCAGACCTGCTGATCGAAAAGCTGACGGGAAAGCACGTCGAAACACCGGCTGGCACGGCATAGCCATTCGTGCACAGGCAAGATGGAAACACGGCCCGCAAACGCTTGACTGGCGTCAGGCCGCAGCATAGTTTGGTCATTAGTCGGCGTCCCGACTATTGACCTTCCCGGCGGCAAGCTCTCACGGCTAGACTACTGATGCCACGATTGACACTCAGACGCTTCCTCCTGCTGGCGGCGATCGCAGCTCCGCTTGTGTTGCTCCTTGCGGGTTGCGGTGGCAGCGACAGCCTCACACACATCCAGGGGTCCTCGGCGACGATCACCAAACCGATGCTGGATCATTGGATGCGAGCAGAGGTTGCCACGGACTTCCGCGCAACCATCGGCACCAAAGCACCTGCGGGCCTGGCGTCGGAGCCGGCGAACTATTCCGAATGCGCCGAAGCGGCCAAGAAGGTGATACCAGGGACCTTCGCGGGCAAGCTGAAGTTGACGGATGCCGCGATCTCCCAGAAATGCCACGAACTCTATCGAGCGGTTAGAGACCAGGCGATGAGCTATCTGCTTTCCGCCGAGTGGACCATGCTCGAAGGCAAAGAACTCGGCGTGCCCCTGTCAAACGCCGAACTCCACAAGGAATTCGTGCGCTACCGGAATCAGGGTTATAAGACAGAAGCGGCTTTCCAGCAGTATATGAAGGAACGTCGGCTGGCCCTATCGGACGTGCTCTACGAGGTCAAGCGCAATATCCTCGTCACGCGGATCCTGCCCAAATTCCAAATTAGAGTCAAAAGGGCCGGCGGCGGCGAACGGGTCTACGCCAAGCTCGCCTTAGAGCGCTATCACGGCCTGATCGCGAAGACCAGCTGCAAATCGGGCTACGTGATGGAAGACTGCAAGGAGTACCGCGCTCCTGCCACTCCCCTCCCCTCGCCGGACTCCATCCTCGAGGCCCTCACGCAGGGACGCAGAGCAACATGATGGTTTCGGCGGCTTCGCCGACGGGAAGCGCCGCTCCAGCCAACACCACCGCCCCGTGAGGAGCCCCGTTCACGCGGAGCTCCTCAGAACAACCTCACGTCGTCACAGTTTCGATCGGCCTCACTATGGGGTGCCGACGCCTTCAAGCGTTAGCGGCCTCGCAAAAGGCTAGCGTGAAACGGCTGTGGCACTGGTACCGGACGCGACTACAACTACTGAATATTATGAGCTGTCGCACATTTTTCCCATGCGTCGGCTTGGTTTCTGTCCGACGATTCTCGATGGCAGTTCCGAAGCAGGGCGGTTCGCAGCCCACCACGGTTCGCCACGGATTCGTACATATGGAATCGAAGACAATGTGGCACCAGGGCACGCACGGGTCAAGGGATCCGGCGAGTTGTTTCCCACCGATCCCAGTCGGTAGTCAGGCCTTTCAGCGCCGTCCTTTCGCGCCGTCTTTCTCGCTCGGCTAGCGAGCGCCGCGACTTGCGTCAGTGGGCCCGGACAGGCGGGCCTCGGCGGCGTCGAACTTCACACAGGAGATAGGAACCCAGAGCCCAAGCCCCCTCCCCTAACCCTTCTTCCCCCCGCCCTTCTTAGCCTTCTTCTTAGCCTTGGCCCCAAACCTCTTGCGCGCCTGCCCTTCACAAGCGCGCCGCTTTGCCTTGGCGTGCTTCTTGTGGCACTGCGCCAGGGCTTTGAGCAGCTTCTGATGGCGCGTGAGCGGTTTGGCACAGCCCGTGACCTTGATCGGCGTGGACTGCGTCAGGACCGCGCCGTTCTGAGCGGTGAATTCGCTGGGCATCGCCAGTTTGGATTTGCATAGGTTGGCGTTGGCGGCCAAGGCCGAGTTGGGGCCCTCGGGCAGGGTCAGCTCAAAGGAG
>JADGPP010000090.1 GCA_017882375.1 Solirubrobacteraceae bacterium
TCGAGGAACTCTACGCTGTGAAAGACAGGGCAACCACACCCACACGATGAACAGCAGAACCTACTAACCCCGTCTCCGTCAAAGTCGGTCCGGCTCAGGTAGCTTCTTTGCGGACACCTTGTTCCACTTGATCTCGTCGTAGAAGCCCTGACGGTCGCGGATGCGCTGGATGGGCCGAAGGATCTTGTACGGCTCGCGACAGCACAGCATTCCGACTGCAAAGTACGGATCGCGAGCACTCGCGAGCGCCCCCGTCTCATCCAGAAAGCCGAAGACGTGATTCGGACTCGGTGCCGCGCGCGTTCGAGGCGTCTGAGTCCGCGTCGTGGGCGCACGCGGCATGTGCCCAATGATACGTGTCTAGCTATTGGATTTCTTTGTGCTGCTCGATGCTCGCCCCAACACACGCTCCCAAGCGCTTCGCTTAGGCACCGGGATCTCTATGGGCTTGGCGGCCTTGCCCTGCTCATCCCTGCCACGCGGTTTCGTCTGCTGCGTGGGCGTAGGCTCCTGCTCGGGAGCCTCCTGGGGGTCGTCCTTCGTCATCTAAAGGGAGGGTAGCGCCGGTCTAGGCGATTGCAGCTTCGACGCTGTCTACGAACGCCGTTGTATCAAGGAAGTAGTTAGGGTAGGCGCGCTGCAGCGCGGTGATCGACTCCACCTGCACAAGCACTGCGTCCCTGTTGGACTGATCCACGATCGCGCGCTCCAACGCCTCGTATTGCTCGACAGCCTGCACGGCGTTCTCGAAATCCCAAAGCGTCAGCTCCTGCGTGTCCAAGTCAAGGTCGAGGAGGAAAAGGTGGCCGCCTTTCACGCCTTCCATGGTCTTCTCAACGTATTGCAGCGTGGTTCCGTAGCCCTTTAGTCTCTCGATCACTTTGAGCTTCTTCACGGCGCTTCGCAACTCGTTCGTTAGCGCCCCGGCGTCCTCGGGAGTACCCGGTACCAGCGGTGTCTGCTCGCGCAATGCCAGCGCCGAACTCATAAGAGCGAAGAAGCGAAGCCAGTCGTCGGAGCCGAGGCTCGACTTCAGTGCTTGCTGCGTAAATGCGCCGACAGTCTCGACCGCTGTGGCCCATGCATGCTGCAAGCGTGAGCGTACTTGGATCTCGATCTTCAACCCATCCCAGTCTGGCTGGCCCTCGTATCGGTAGACGAGATGGACGCCCCGATAACCCGTCTCCTTTGGCGCTCGGATATACGGGTCCTCACGGATGAGTTGATGCTTCATCCTGCTTTTCGTCTTATAGAAGCTGACCAACTCCTCGACAGCATCGACAGAGGACAGGACCGCCCTGCAGCCGCCGATGTCTTGCATGCGAGATAGCTTCATGCCTTCAAAGCGCTCCAGCTTGTGCCGGATCGAAGGCAGCCGCTTGATCCGCTGGGCCACCGTCGGATCGGCATCGACCTTCGCCACCTTGTTCCGGATCACGGCCTGAAGCGCATTGAGCGGATAGCTGTGCGACGACCGCCAGTTATTGATGATCGCGAGCGCCATCTCACGCTCCTCCGCGCTGGCTTGCCCATCGACGTATGTGCGCCCGGCTTTGTCAACGCTGCTGCGGGAGTACTCGGGCTTGACCCAGGACATCGGGTGTAAGCCTAGTTCGTCGTAGTCGTTTGCTACGCCCAAATCTGGGCAAACAGCGACCAGCGCGTCCATTCAGGACGCCGCCTTGCCATGGCTATCTGAGTCTACATACTCTGAGGACATAAGTGTGTCCGTAGTCACAGAAGAGGGGGTCGAACGACCTCTAGGCTACGAACAATTGTTCGACTCCGCTGAGTCGCCGCCGTCCATGGCGGCGATCGGGGAACCCACCGCCGGCCTGACGTTCCAGGGCCGGATGGGGCGAATCGCCCACTGATGTGGACGTAACGCCCGGTTGACGCGCGTCTGTTTCGCGCCCGGCCGGCCGTGAGCCCGACAGCTAACCCCGTAGGCGGAACCACAAGGAGGTTCGCATCGATGTACGTTCCCGCGCCGCCCGCGCAGCATGCCCCCGCGCTTGCTCCCGTTGACATCGTCTCGACGACGCAATCGCTCGCAGCACCACCGCTGGGGCGGGCGCTCAACACGACCCTGCGGGTGCGCAGTGCCAGCCTAAACGTGCTCGACGGCCGCCGCACGAGCGTCGCCGGGACGCTGAGCCCGGCGATCGCTGGGCGCACTGTCGTCCTGCAGGCGATGGGCCGGCATGGCTGGAGCAACGTGGCCCGCACGCGCACCGTCGTCAAGGGCCGCTTCCGGATCAGCTACCTGCCCCATCAGACCGGCAGCGAGCCCGTGCGCATCGCTTTCGCCGGCGACGCCCTCGGCCTGGCATCGCACCGCCGGCTCGGACGCCTGAACGTCTATCGCCTGGCCGAGGCCTCGTGGTACGGCGGCGGTGGCGGCCTGGCATGCGGCGGCTCGCTGACGAGCGCGACGCTCGGCGTCGCCAACAAGACGCTTCCCTGCGGCACGCTGGTCATGCTCCGCTACAACGGGCGCTCCGTTCGTGTGCCCGTGGTCGACCGCGGGCCGTATGTCGCCGGACGCGAATTCGACCTCACCCAGGCCACGAAGCAGGCGCTCGGCTTCGGCGACACCGGACAGGTCTGGAGCACGCGCTGAGCGCAGGGTGCGCGTGTCGATCGGCCGGAGAGGGCGCGACCCTTCTCGGGCCGATCGGGCGCTAGCCCGGTTGCGCGCGTTTGGGCAGGTTCGTGCAGGGCTTGGGTTTCTCGCTGAGCGTTCGTTGAATCTCCTGGATGCCCGCCTCGACAAAGACGTCGCGCACGCAGCTGTGGTTCGACAGCCTCGGCGAGTGGAGCTGGCCCGGCAGGGCCGCCGAAGCCGTCGAAGCGCTGCCGCCCGCCTGGGTGCCGGCGTTCCCGCCGCGTCTGGAGCCCGTCGCCGTGAGCGCTTCAGCGCCTGGCTCCTGGCAGCAGCCGCGCGCGGCGCCGCGCATGCTCGGGCTCGGCCTGCTGCTCAGCGCCCTGGCGGGCCTGTGCGCGGTGATCGCGCTCAACGGCCCGCAGAGCTTTGAGCGCGCGATCGGCCTGCGCGCCGACGCACCCGCCGCCGACGCGACCGTGCCCGCTGCCGTCGCGCCGCAACCGCTGCCGACGCTCGTCGCCACCAGCCACGACAAGGCCGGCAGCTCGATCGACACCGCCGACTACAGCTCCACGGCGCTCGCCGGCGCGGGCTCCTTTCACGTCTACCTGCCGCCGGGCTACGCCGACACCACGCAGCGCTACCCCGTGCTCTACCTGCTGCACGGCAACGAACAGCCCGCCAGCGCCTTCCTCGAACTCGGCTTGCAGGGCCAGCTGGACACGCTGATCGCGCGCCACGAGATCCCGCCGCTGATCGCCGTGATGATCCAGGGTGGCAGGGGCACCAACAACTGGCGCGATCGGGGCACCAGGCGGTATGAGAGCTACGTCGTCGAAGTGCAGGAACTGATCGACCGGATGCTCCCGACCGTCGCCTCGCGCGGCGCTCGCGCAATCGCCGGCGACTCGATGGGCGGCTACGGCGCGATGAACCTCGCGCTCGGCCATCCGCTGCGCTTCTCCGTCGTCGAGAGCTGGCTGGGCTTCTTCAACGGCCTGTCCGGCGAGCTGCGCGCCGCACAGCCGGTCATCGCCCGCGAGGGGCTGCGCGCGTTCGTCTACGGCGGCGCATCGGACCGCATCGCCGACCCGTCCGAGAACGCGCCGTTCGCCGCACAGCTGCGCGCCGCCGGGGCGAGCGCCCACAGCGCCGTGTATCCCGGCGAACACGACATGGAAACGCTGCGCGCGCACCTCGCGCAGATGCTCCGCTACGCAGGCGGCGCGCTCGCCGAGAACGCCGGCGCCAATGGCGCTGCATCGCCTGTGCCAAGCGCTCTGGCGAAGAACGCGACCGCGGCGGCGCGATGAACCTGCGCCGCGCCAGCCGAGACCGACCGCAGCTGGCCTCGGCCGTCGGCGCGGCGTCGATCGGCGCTCTCGCCGCCGGGGCCCTCGCGGGCGGAGCTGTGGCGATCGGCGCGATGGCGATCGGCAGGCTCGCGATCCGGCGTGCCGCGATCGGCTCGCTGAATGTCGGCGATCTGAAGGTCGCGCGCCTGACCGTCGGCGAGCTGCGCGTCGAAGGCCGCCAACAGGGTACGCCGTCCAACGGCCGCGCGATCGCCGGCGGCGAGTCGGGCGCAGGCGCGACGGGCGGCGCCGCGGACGCCTAGCACCATCCTGGCCGGCTGGCCAGTATGATCGCGCCACCGATCCGCGCCGACGATGGGGAGGTCCCGATGGCGTCCGTTTCCAGCGATCTCGAGAACGTGCTCTTGGCCGAGAAAGCGCTGTGGGCCGACGGTCCGCCGCACGAGGTCTTCAAGCAGATGCGCAGCCAGTGCCCGATCCACTGGACCGAGCGGGTAAGCGAGTACCCCGACGAGAAGGGGTTCTGGTCGGTCACGACCGCCGATGACATCCACACCGTCAGCCGTGACTGGAAGACGTACTCCTCAGAACTCGGCGGCGTCACGGCGGTCTCCGAAGTCTTCCCGCTGGAGCTCACGCGGGCGATGTTCATCGGCATGGATCCGCCCAAGCACGACCGGCTGAAGGCGCTCTTCCAGTCCGGCTTCACGCCCAAGCGCATCGCCGCGCACGAGGACGAGATCCGCGCGATCGTCGTCGATGTGCTCGATCGCGTGCAGGGCCGCGAGACCTGCGATCTGGTCGTCGACATCGCCCAGCCCGCCGTCTCGCGCGTGATCGGACGCTTCATGGGGATTCCCGAGGAGGACGACGCGATCTGGGCGAGGCTGATGAACTCGACGCTCTCCGGCGACGACAAAGACCTCGCCCCCGAGGGCATCGACGGCGTGCTGGAGAAAGACATCCCGGAGATCTTCGAGCGCTGTGGCCGGATGATCGCCGAGCGGCTGCAGAGCCCGACCGACGATCTCACCACGGTGCTCGTCAACGCCGAGATCGACGGTCAGAAGCTCGAGGAACACGAGATCGTGATGGGCTTCTTCCTGCTCGTCGCCGCCGGCAACGACAGCACCAAGGCGACCTACACCAGCGGCATGCGCGCGCTGATGGAGAACCCCGATCAGCTGCAGCTGCTGCTCGACGACCCCTCGCTCATTCCCGGCGCCGTCGAGGAGTCCCTGCGCATGTTCCCCGCCTTCGCGCACTTCCGCCGCACCGCCACCTGCGACACCGAGCTGCACGGCCAGAAGATCCGCGAGGGCGAGAAGGTCGTCATGTGGTACGTCTCCTCCAATCGCGACGAGTCGCGCTTCGACGACGTCGATCGTTTCGACGTGCACCGCGAAGCCGAGCATCAGGCCTTCGGCGCCGGCGGCCGGCACTTCTGCCTCGGCACCGCGCTCGCGCGCCTGGAGCTGAAGATCCTCTTCGAGGAGACGCTCAAGCGTTTCCCCGACATGGCGATCGTCGGCCACCCCAGCTACGTCGAATCGGGCTTTCTCAACCAGATGAAGACGCTGCCCGTACGCCTCGTCGCATAGGCCAGCGCCGAGGGGTGGCAGGGCCGGGATCCGGTCGGCACGCCGCTATCGGGTTGGCACGCCGGCATCGGGTTGGCGCGTCGCCGTCGGGTTGGTGCGCGCTAGGCGAGCGCCGCCAGGCGATCTGCGAAGAAGCGCAGCGCGATCTCGCGCTGGCTCGCCCCCGACTCGCCCGCGAGCAACTCGGCGTACGACAGCTCGGCGCCGCTGAACGCCGTCGCCCGCCACAGATCGCCGTCGGGCACCTCGCCCCACGGCACCACGTACAGGTACGGCTCGGGGTGCAGCTCGTCGCCCGGCGACGCGCCGTAGCCCGCGCGCCTGCCGGCGCTCTCGGCGCCCAGCTCGACCGACAGGTCGAAGTGCTCGGGCCACAGCTGCACGCGTGAGGGCTCGGCCTCGTCGCCGGCGCTCGCGCGCAGCTCCTCGAGCACCGACGTGCCGAAGCCGAACCAGTCGCCAAGGAAGGCTGCGGCGGCGGCGTCGACCGTCAGCGGATCATCGCCGGCCATACCGGCCGATTCGGCGACACCTCCCGGCAGCAGCTCGGTGCCGACGTGTGCGGCGGACTGGGCGAGCGAGAGGATCCGCTCCGGTCGCTCCTGCTCGCCGTGCTGCACGATCAACAGCTCGCCCGACACGCGCAGCTGCGCGTCGGCGCCGAAGAACGGCGTGCCGAAGCCGCCGCGCGTGTAGCGCAGGCCGATCTTGCCGTTGGCCGCCGCACGCGCCGGCGAGATCACCGCTTCGGCCAGCCGGTGCAGCGCGTCGCGCGTCTGCACGAGCGTCGGCGGCGCCGGCTGCAGTCGGCGATAGGCGGCCAGCCAGCGCTCTGAGCACCACTCGTGCAGCGACGCGTCGTGGTCGACGAGATCCTGCCAGCGCAGATCGCCGCCCGCGACGGGCGAGAGTCGCGGCAGCGAGCCGCGCGGATCGTCGCGGCCGACCGGGTCGTCGGCGAACCACGGCGGATCGCCGACGGCCGGGGGCGAGGGCTCGAGCACGCGCGCGTCGTAGTCCCCGCCGACGCGCTCGTGCGCCTCCTCGCGCGCGCTCATCGCCGACGCCTCGCGGGCGCGGTGGGGCGACGTGCGATTGCAGCCATCGGCTGATCCTACGCACCCAGCCCGCGCACGCACGCGTCCACGCCGGTTAGGCTTGCGCCGTGGCCGAGCCCGTACCACGCATCCGTCTACGCCAGGCCGTGCTCGTCGCGGCCGAGCTCGAGCCCGTCGAGCGCGCGCTGCGCGACGCACTCGGCCTCGGCGAGCCGTTTCGCGACCCCGGCGTCAAGGAGTTCGGGCTGCGCAACGCCGTGTTCGCGCTCGGCGACTGCTTCCTGGAGATCGTCTCGCCGATCCAGCCCGGCACTGCCGCCGGGCGTTATCTGCAGCGCCACGGCGGCGATGGCGGCTACATGGTGCTGTTCGACCTCGAGGATCTCGACGGGGCGCGCTCGCGCGCCGAGCGGGCCGGCGTCCGCGTCGTCTGGCGCATCGACCTACCCGACATCTCCGGCACGCACCTGCACCCCGCTGACATGCGCGGCGCGATCGTCTCGCTCGACCGCTCCCAGCCCTACGGCACGTGGCGCTGGGGCGGCCCGCAGTGGACCGGGCGCACCGGCAGTGGCGCTCCCGGCCGCCTGGCCGCGATCACCGTCGCCGTGAGCGACCCCACCGGTGCGGCCGAGCGCTGGGGCAACGTGCTCGGCGCGGCGAGCGCCGAGGGCGCGCCTGCGACGCTCGCGCTGGACGGTGGGAAGGTCCACTTCAGCCAGGCGCCCGACGAGGCCGGCGAAGGGCTCGTCGAGATCGCCTTCGCCGACGTCCCGGCACTCCCCGATGCCAGCGACGGCATCGACATCGGCGGCGTTCGGCTGCGCGCGCTGGCCTAGCCGGACAGCGCGGCGAAGTGTGGCTCGCGGCGCTCGAGAAAGCTGGTGACGCCCTCGGCGAAGTCCGGCGCGGCGAACGACTGCAGCATCAGGCGATCGGCCTCGGCCAGCGCATCCGGCACGGCGCGCTCGAGGTCGGCGTAGACCTGTCGCTTCATCGTCGCCATGCTCGCAGGCGAGCAGTTGACCGCCAGGTCGTGCGCGTAGGCCAGCGTCTGCTCGAGCACCGCCTCGCGCGCCATCGCGCTGTTGACCAGACCCATCGCCGCGGCCTCGCGTCCGAGCACCACGCGCCCGGACAGCAGCAGGTCCAGCGCCCGTGCGGGACCGACGAGGCGGGGGAGGACCCACGAGATGCCGTGCTCGGCGACCAGCCCGCGGCGCGCGAACGCCGTCGTCAGCTTCGCGTCCTCGGCGGCGAAGCGCAGATCGCACATCAGCGCCTGCACCAGCCCGATCCCCGCGCACGGGCCGTTGATCGCCGCGATGATCGGCTTGGGCACCGTCAGCGGGTAGGTCTGCGCGGTGCGCTGCTGCTCGACCTGCGCGTCGCTGACGCCGCTCTCGCCCAGCGTCTGCAGCTCCTGCATGTCCGCACCCGCGCAGAAGCCCCTGCCCGCGCCCGTCACGACGATCACGCGAACGTCCTCGCGGTCCGCGCACTCGGCCAGCGCCGCGAAGTAGTCGCGCTCGAGCTGCTGCGTCCACGCGTTCAGCCGCTCCGGCCGGTTCAACGTGAGCGTCGCCACGCCGTCCTGCACCTGTTTCAACACTACCTCGCTCACAACCGCTCCTTTCGCCGGGGGTGTGCCGAGCCTACAGGCCCGCCCTCGCAGCGTCTAAGGCCGGCCGGCGCGGCGCGCGCCGATGACCGCTCGCGCGATCGTCAGCGGGTGGTTCAGCGCCAGCGCGATCCGTCCCAGCGTCGAGCGCTGACCGCTCGGTCCGCCGGCGCGGCCCTCAGGCCGCGGCCGACGCGCCCAGCCGGTCGGCGAGGATCGCCGCCAGCTGCGCGCGGTGACGCTTGGCGCCGCCAAGCAGCGCGGCGTCCAGCTGCGCGCGCTTGTACAGCCAGTGAACGTCCGCCTCCCACGTGAAGCCGATCCCGCCGTGCGCCTGGATCGCGCTCGCCGTCACCTCGCGCCCGGCGTCCGACGCCGAGGCCTTGGCCATCGCCGCCGCCTCGGCCAGGCGCTCGGGGTCGGCGTCGGCCGTCCATGCGGCGAACGCTGCGGTCGAGCGCGCCTTCTCGGTGTCCAGCAGCATCTGCGCGCAGCGGTGTGAGACCGCCTGATAGGCGCCCACGGGAACGCCGAACTGGTGGCGCTCCTTGACGTAGTCCACGGTCATCGCCAGCGCGCGGTCGCAGACTCCCACGAGCTCGGAGCTGACCGACACCAGCGCGCGGCCCAGCCCGGCGCACACGTCGCCCAGCGGCTCGCCGGCGCCGTCGGCTGCGCTGACGCGCGCGGCCGAGCGCGTCGGGTCGATCGCCGCCAGTGGGCTGACCTCGGCCTCGTCGGCGCCGAGCACCTGGCCCGTGCCGTCGTCTTCGACCAGCACCAGCACCTGCGCATCCGCGCCGCCGATGACCAGCTCGGCGACACCGTCGACGGCCGCGCCGAGCGCGCCGATCGTCTCGCCCGAGGCCAGACCCGGCAGCCAGCGCTCGCACTGCTCGGCCGAGCCCGCCTGCTCGATCACCGCAGCGGCCATCGCGCTGGGCAGGAAGGGGACGGGCGCCAGCGAGCGACCGAGCTCCTCGCAGAGGATCGACAGCTCGATCTGTCCCAGGCCCTGGCCGCCGTGCTGCTCGGAGATCGCGATCCCCGGCCAGCCAAGCCCGCTCAGCTCGCGCCACAGCGTCTCGTCGACCGTGCGCGCCTCGGCGTGCTCGCGCACGCGCGCCGGCGTCGCGCGTTCTGAGAGCAGGTCGCGCGCCGTGCGCTGGATCTCGCGCTGATCGTCTGTGAAGCCGAAGTCCATCTACGCCGCCACCTTCAGGCGAGGAAGCCCGAGCACGCGCTCGGCGATGATGTTCTTCAGCACCTCCGTCGTGCCGCCCTCGATCGTGTTGCCGCGTGCGCGCAGCAGCTCATAGCTCCAGCTCTCGCCGACCGTCAGCGCGTCCGGGCCGACGATGTCGACCGCCAGCTGCGTCAGGCGCTGGTTGGTGTCCGACCACAGCCACTTGACCAGCGAGCCCTCAGGACCGGGCTGGCCGTAGCGCTCGACGTCGGTGAGGCCCTTCCACGCCAGCAGGCGGATCGACTCACAGCGCACGTGCAGCTCGGCAATCGCATCGGCGTACAACGGGTCCTCCAGCAGGCCGCGCTCGGCGGCGATCGCGATCACGTCGTCGAGCAGCTGGCGCAGGCGGATCTGCAGCGCGAAGCCCAGGCCCGCGCGCTCGTTCATCAACGTCGTCAGCGCGACCTTCCAGCCGTTGCCAACGCCGCCGACGACGTTCGCGTCGGGGATCCGCGCCTCCTCGATGAACAGCTCGTTGAACTCCGCCTCGCCAGTGATTTGCCTGAGAGGCCGCACCTGGACGGTAGGTTGCTCCATGTCCATCAAGAAGTACGTCAGGCCCTTGTGCTTGGCGATGCCCGAGTCGCTGCGCGCGACGAGCATGCACCACTTGGAGTACTGCGCGCCGCTCGTCCACACCTTCTGGCCCGTGACGACCCATTCGTCACCGTCCTTCACCGCCTTGGTCTTCAGCGATGCAAGGTCCGAGCCGGCGTCGGGCTCGGAGAAGCCCTGACACCAGATCTCCTCGCCCGAGAGGATCGGACTGAGATAGCGCTCCTTCTGCTCGTCGCTGCCCCACACCATCAGCGTCGGGCCACCCAGCAGCAGGCCGAGCACGTTCGCCGCCATCGGCACACGCGCGCGCCCGAGCTCTTCGAAGTAGATCGCCGACTCCGTCAGCGACGCACCGCGCCCGCCGTACTCCGTCGGCCACGCCGGCGCCGCCCAACCCGCGTCGTACAGCTTGCGCTGCCATTCGCGCCGCCATGCGTACTGCCCGTCCTCGCCCTCGCTCGTCGGCGCCGGACCCGGCTTGTTGGCCGACAGCCACTCGCGCAGCTCGTCGCGGAAGGCCGTCTCCTGCTCGCTGAAGGTCAGATCCATCGCTGGCGTAAGCGTATCCCAGGCGGGCTTGACGATGGCACGACACCCTGTCTGTCACATCGCGCGGGACTCGAAGGAGCTGCACGGTAGCGTTGTGTGAGCACGCACTTGCGGTTGCGGACAGACGCTTCCGACCGCGCTCTGCGGCAGCGGTGGCGCTTGCTCGCCTGCACGCTCGTAGCCGCAGGCGCGCTCGCGCTGTGCGCCGGCACGTCGTTCGGCTCCGGGGGGCATCGCGCTCACGTGTCACGCGCTCGACCACGGTGCGTGCCCAGGCGGTCACGGACGATCGCCCGCAGTGGCGCCTCGGTGCTCTTGCTGCGCACGACCGGCCCCGACGACGGGAAGTACGGTGCGCCCCATTCACTGCTCGGATGTCGCAAGGTCGCCCAGCGACCGGTCGAGCTGTTCGACTTCGAAGACGGGGACACGCCAATGGAAGTGCGAACCAGCTTCGATGGTCCCTACGCGGCGTTCTACCTCGGCTGGGCGTACTCGACCTGCAGCTTCTACATGAGCGCCGGCGCGGAAGACTGCGGAACGTCGCTGTTCGAGAGCGTCAATCTGGGCGACGGGCACGTAAAGGTGAGCCTGCCAAGCGTGCGTGAAGGCGGACCGGCCTTGCCGAGCGCGCTGGTCGTCACCGATGGCGGGTGGATCGCGTGGGTATCAAGCGCTTCGGCGACGGGGACGCCGCTGCTGGCACGGGATTCCAAGGGACAGCGCACGCTCGACCCGGGCTCGATCGATGCGGGGTCGCTTCGTGCCGACGGGGCGGCTGTCCGCTGGAAGAACGGGGGAATCCCCCACTCGGCCGCGCTCGGCTGAGCGACCACGCAGACAAACTAGAGGCTTGATGCGGGCTCATCGCCCGCATGGCGCACTGCCCGCGGCGCGCAGCGTGGGGTGAGGTGTGTGTGCAAATAACGCCAGCGATAGCCATAGTAGTTACGCAGCGTGGGCTGAGTGTGTGCGAATAGCGCTAGCGATAGCCATAGTATTTACATCGTATATACGATTGCTATCGCAGTTCGCGTAAAGAGGACACAGCCCACTGTGCCTCTGCCGATCTGCTCGCGAACAGATCAGAGACCCAGAGACTCCAA
>JADGPP010000091.1 GCA_017882375.1 Solirubrobacteraceae bacterium
CGAGACGCTGATCGAGTCTCTGGAGGCCAGCGGACGGTGGTCGGCGGAGAGCTGCGACCAGCTGCGCGAGCACTTGTACGGCTGCGACAGCCCCGGCGCGCCGTCCTGAACGCCGCTGCGACTCGCCGCGCCGGGCGTGCGCGGCGACGTAGCAGCGCTGCAGGTGCTTGCCGACCGTGCGCTCGCTGACGTCGAGCCCCGCTGCGATGTCAGCGTTGGACAGCCCGCGCGCGACGCGTGCGAGCACGACCGCCTCGCGCGGCGTGAGCCCCGCTTCGACGAGCCACTCGACCGCGACGCCGGTCGGCTCGCGGGCATCGAGCTCTGCCGCCAGCGCTTCCACAGCCCAGTCTAAGTGGCGGCGGTCACCCCGACGGACGTCCGACAGTGGGCGGCTGCCGCGCGCGGTACGACTACTTCTTTATGCACCCGGTGGCTATGTTGCGAAGCCACGCTGGGACCTTGGCTTTGCCGTTGAGTATCGCCCGTTCGACAGCGGCGAGCTTGTCCTGCGGCACGCGCGCTTCGAGGTGGGCTAGCGAACACTTGCATGCGGCAATCGCCCTTGAGGTATCGCCCGCCGCGGCCTCGCAAGTGCGGAGGACGTTGGCCTGTACTTGGGGCGAGTAGTGGCCGGCCGCGCGCGTGGTGGTCGTGCCGTGACCGCCACCGCCGCAGGCAGGCAGACCGAGGCTCGCCATCGCCAGCGCGAGCACGCTCGCCCAGCGCATCTTTCGACCGATCACGTCGCCGACACTAATGGACGCCTGGCCCCTCGGCCGGAGCCAAGAAGACGCACGCTTCGCCATCGTCCTCTACGAGCTACCCCGCGTCTTCATCTTGGTCCACTCGGCCTTGTGCTCGCGCTTGGCAGCCTGGTAGTCGAGCAGCGCCTCAGGCGAGTCGACGTCCCCGAGCGTGGGGTGGGGCGGCACGAGCCCGTCGGCTGCCTCGATGCCGAAGCGCTTGGCGAGGATCGCGCCTAGCGCCTTGACCTTCATCTCGCCAAAGCCGGGCAGGGCGGCGATGTTGGCGCGGAGGGTCTCGGCGTCGGGCGCGTCGGTCCACACACGCTCGGCGTCGCCGCCGTAGTTGTCGCGCACGTGAACGGCGAGGTCGCGGACGCGCTCCGCCATTTTCGCCGGGTAGCGGTGGACGGCCGGTTTCTCGCGGAACGCCGGCACGAGCTCGGCGGTTGCGAGGGTATCGGCGTCGATCGCGCCGAGCCGTTCGCGCAAGCGCAGCGGCCCCAGGAACGCCTGCTGCACCGTCACCTGCTGGTCAAGCGCCAGGCCGACGAGCAAAGCCATTGGATCGCAGGCGATCAGCGCATTGGCCTCGTCGGAGTCGGTGAAGTGCAGGCGATCGGGCACGGGTTCATCCTAGCTTCAGCAGCGCCGCCGATTCGCCGGGGCGAGCCTGCGTGCGCCGAGGAAACTGATGTCGCGTGGTCCGGGATCGGGTAGGCTGACGGCCCGTTTCGACGTGCGCTGCAGGGCGTGTGCCGGCCGCCTCAGGCGTGCCGGCGGGGAACGTGCGTCAGGCGGGTCACCACAGCCGGCCTCCGCGGGGCCCGGCGGGGTAGTCAGCCCACATGGAGAGGATGGACGGATGGCACGGATCAAAGGATTGGCACTTCTTCTGATTGCGAGTCTCGCGATCAGCGCCGCTCTCGCGACGATGGCACAGGCGGCGCCCGGCGCGGCCAGGGCTCACGCCGTGAGGGCCGCGATCACCGAAGAACAGCAGCAGGAACTGAAGGAAAAGGAAAAGGAACGGATCGAAGCGGCCAAGGAAAAGATCGCTGAACGCAAGGAACTGCAGAGGGAAAAGGCCAAGGAACAGAGCGAAGTCGCGCGGGCAAGAGACAAGGAAAAGAAGGAAGCGGCTCGCGAAAAGGCCAAGGAAAAGACGGAAACCGAAAAGGAAGCAAACCGGGCGCTGCTGAAAGAAGCCGCGGAACAGGGTCGGCTCGCCGAAGCCGAAGCCGAAGTCCTGGAAAAAGAAGAAAAGGCGAAGGAAAAGGCCGCGGAAAAGAAGGAACGCGAAAAGGAAAAGGCCGCAGAAGCGAGGGAACGGCGTAGCGAAAAGAACAAAGAACGAAAAGAAGCGCAGAAGGAAAAGAACAAGGAAGCCCTGGAAGGGGCGAAGGAAAGAGCTCGCGAACGCCGCGAAGCCGAAGAACGCAAGCTGGAAGAAAAGGAAGTCGCGCCCGTCTGAGCGCCTCCTGCCGATAGGCGCTGGGCTGCTCCGCGGGGCGGCCACGTCACCGGTAGAGGGCCGCCGGCGAGGCGGCCCTCTACCGCTTCCAGGCCGGAGGCCGAGGCTTGAGATGTCGGCGCGTGCCGCGAGGAGCTAGCGAGGAGCCAGCTGGAAGATCGGGATCACCCACCCAGCCCTGCCGGCCCGCTCACGGTAGTCGGCGTACTCGGGAAAGACCCGGTCAGCCAGACGCCGCGTACAGCGCGCCCCACACGCTCTGGCCGGGCGCGCGCACGATGTCGGCGACGCCGCTGTCGGTCCTGATCGAGCGCCGCGTGAACGCGAGGCGGTGGCCGGGCAGCTCTGCCGCTCCGAGGAAGCGGTGTCCGGGGCAGAGCCGAGTCATGACGCCTTCGGCCATGTTGCTGGCGTAGGCGAAGTAGAGGACCTGCATTCGAGGATTATCGATCGGCGGACTCACGCGGCGGATCCTGCGCCGCGTGGCGCTGCGCCGCCCCGGCGACAGATCTGTCACCGCCGTTCGTCGACACGGCGTACCGCCCTGCGTCGGCGAGTACCGGTCAGGCCTCTGACAGGCTCGGAACGGCCGTGACGGGGACCGGTGAGCGCTCGAGCAGCTCGCTCGTGACGGTGCCGACGGCTTTGTGCAGGCGCGAGTGCTGCTCGCAGCCGACGACGATCGCATCGGCGTTGTAACGGCGCGCAAACCCGGTCAAGGCGCTGACGGGATCCTCGTCTGAGATCTCGACACAGATGTTGGTGTCGAGCAGGGCGTCCTCGGCCTCCAGCAGCAGCTCGTCGATTGCGGCGCCGGCGAACGTGCGCCGCTCCTGCGCCGAAGCCAACGGCGACGGAGGTGCGTGCAGAGGACGGCACGCGTAGACGAGCACGAGCCTGCCGCTCGCGGGTAGCTGGCGTGCGGCCCAGCTGACGGCCACGCGCGAGCTCTCGGTGCGGTCATAGCCGACCACGAGACAGGGCCCCTTTGGCGCGTCCTCGCGCTTCTTTGCCCCGGCGCCACGGGCTTTGGTCGCGCTCATGCTGCCGTCTCCTGGCGATCGAGCGCTTCCAGATAGGGCGCCAGGTACTTCGCGGCGATCTTGCTCACGGGACTCCACGTCGGCTCGGTGCCGAACTGGGAGCTGAAGCCCTGGCCGCCGGTGATCTGCGCGGTCAGGTAGCGCGGCTCGTCGTAGGTCAGCAGCATGCCGTGGATCAGCGGGTGAAACGGCTTGGGCTCGATCTCGACTCCGGCCAGCGCCGCGATCGATTCGGCGACGACGTCGGCCTGCTGCGCGCTGACGCCGCCCTGCTTGATGGCAAAGTCGGTCGCGTCACCGGCAGCGTAGATCGGCCCGCAGTCGGCCACCCGGCCAAAGCGGTTGACGCGGATGAAGCCGTGTTCGCTCAACGGGATGCCGCGCACCGACGGCCCGTAGAGTTCGGGCAGGGCGACGATGCGACCGACGTGAAGATGGCGGTCGCCCGGATTGACGACGATCTCGCCCTTGGCCGGGATCTCGACGTAGGCGGAGTTGATCTCCTGGATCTTGGCCTCGGCGAGCAGCTCGGCGACGCCTTCGCTGGCCTGTGAGCCGAAGATCGCCAAGGGGCTGTCCTCCGGCGTGACGATCGTGATGGGCATGTCGATGCCCATGTCATAGGCGCGCCCGGCGGTCATCAGCGCGAGCTCGTACAGCGGCAGCGGCCACGCCATCCGGCCGGGGGCGACGAAGGCGATGCTCTCCACATAGCCGAGCTCGACGTCTTGGATCAGCCCGTGCAGCGTCTCGTCCATCTTGCGGTCGTCGATCGTCAACGCGTGTGTGTAGCGCGGAGTGATGCGGGCGCCGAGCGCCAGGACGAGGGCGTCGTATCCGATCTCCTGCTCGCCGGTGGTGTGAACGACCCGCCGCTCGGGGTCGACCCACACAAGCGCGTCGCCGATCAGCTCGGCGCCGGCGCCGGCGACGATCGGGGCCAGCGGGTAATGGCGGGCGCCGGCGAAGGCGAATGGCTCACGCACGGTCATCGGGCGGTAGACGAACTCGCTCTTGGGAGCCAACACGCGCATCTCGACGCGGTCGGCGGCGAGATCCTGCAGCGCGAGAACCGTCTCCAAGGCCGCGACGCCTCCGCCGACGATCAGGACTCGCAGCTTCTCGGAGGAGGTGTCGGTGTCTTCAGTGGTCATGCTCGTAGCCTAAGTTCGCGCGCGAGCCCCGCCAGCCGAGGAAATCCGCTTGCGTGACGCGGGCAACTACGTATATCGCAGAACTCCTCCGACGCACCCGTCGGGGGGCGACCGCCGGCCTTCAGAGCTTGCCCGAAATCGGGGAGACGGCGGGGCTCCCGGGCCTGGCGGTTCTCCCGTCGAACCGCGCGGCCGCCTCGCGCAACTCCTCGCGGGCGTCGGGATGGGCGGCGTGGTCGATGATCAGACGCGCCTGCGCGCGCTGGCTGCGCCCGAAGATCTGCGCGCGACCGTGCTCGGTGACGATCGCAGAGTGCTGAAACGAGGTCACGGGCTCGCTCAGGCGCGGCACGATCGTCGAGCTGTCGCTGCGCTCGTGCCATGCGCGCAGCGCAATCACCGCATGCCCGCCCGGCGAATGCAGCGCGCCCTCGACGAAGTCCGGCTGACCGCCGAAGCCGGAGTACAGGCGCCCGCCGATGTGGCTGGCGCCCGCCTGGTCTGAGAGGTCCACCTGCATGGCCGTGTTCACCGACACCATCAGCGCTCGCGCGGCGATGCGCGAGGGGTCGTTGGTCGTCTCGGTGCGCGTCATCCGCACGCGCGGGTTGTGATCGACCCAGCGGTAGAGCTCGGGCGAGCCGAACATGAACGAGCAGACGATCGGCCGCTGCGCGTCGAGCGCGCCGCTGCGGTCCAGCTCGACGACCCCGTCGCTGATCATCTCCGACCAGATCGCGAGGTCTCGCCGGGCGGCAAGCGCGCGCAGGGTGGCGTCGGGAACCTGACCGATTCCCAGCTGAAGCGTGGAGCGATCCTCGACGAGCTCGGCGACGAGCTCGGCGATGCGCTCGGCGTGCTCGTGCGTGTCCCCGGGCTTGGGCGAGGGAAGCTCCTCGTCGACCTCGATCGCCAGATCGATCAGCTCTTCGCCGATCTCGCCGTCGCCGAGCGTGTAGGGCATGTGCGGGTTCAGCTGCGCCACGACCAACCCGCCGCGAGCGCGGACCCGCTCGATCGCGGCGACGAGCACGTTGACCTCGATGCCCAGCGAGACGTTCCCGTCGCGCGGCGTGGATGTGTGCAGCAGGACGACATCGGGCGGGCGCATCGTCGCGAACAGCCGCGGTACGAGCGACAGGCGCATCGGCAGGTAGTCCAGCCTCGCGCCGGCTCCGCGCATGCCCGGTCCGACGAACGGCGTCTCCAGAACAACGCCCTCGCGCACGGGCATGGGCGCCTGGGCGGCGAGCATGAACAGGCGATAGCGCTCCGCCGTGGCGTCGAGCACGCGCAGCAGCGTTCGCGGCGTGGCGAGATTGCCGCTGGCGACAACGCGCGGCTCGGGCGCTTGCAGCGCCCCGAGCGCGCGCTGGAGCTGCTGCTCGGAGACGACCCGCATCTAGGCCGCCGCGCGCACTGGCGCCATCACCTTGCCGGCCAGCTCGACCAGACGGCTGGAGTAGCCCCACTCGTTGTCGTACCAGGCGAGAACCTTCACCTGCGTATCGCCCATCACGCTCGTCAGCTGCGAGTCGAAGATCGCCGAGTGCGACGAGCCGACGATGTCGCTGGAGACGAGCGGTTCGTCGCTGAAGCAGAGAATGCCTTCCAGCGGGCCGGTCTCGGCGGCCTCGCGAAACGCGCCGTTGACCTCCTCGACGGTCGTCGATCGCTCGCTCTCGATCGTCAGGTCTACCAGCGAGCCGGTTGGCGTCGGCACGCGGATCGCAAAGCCGCCCAGGCGGCCGTCGAGCTCGGGGATCACGAGGCCGAGCGCCTTCGCGGCCCCGGTCGAGGTTGGCACCAGGTTCAAGGCCGCCGCGCGGGCTCGCCGCAGATCCTTGTGCGGCCCGTCGAGCAGGTTCTGATCGGCCGTGTAGGCGTGAATCGTGCTCATCTGGCCGTAGCGGATGCCGATCGCCTCGTGCAGCACCTTGGCGACGGGCGCGAGGCAGTTGGTCGTGCACGAGGCGTTGCTGATGACGTGGTGGCGCTCGGGGTCGTAGACCTGCTCGAAGTTCACCCCGAGCACGACCGTCGCGTCGATCGCCTCCGAGCCCTTTGCCGGCGCGGAGATGATCACCTTGCGCGCTCCCGCCGCGAGATGCTCGGAGCCGGCGGCGCGCGTGCGGTGGAGTCCGGTCGACTCGATCACGACGTCGACGTCGAGCTCGCCCCACGGCAGCTTGGACACCTGCGGCTCGGCGAGGACCCGGATCGGGTGCCCGCCGACGCGGATCTCGCCCTCGCCGGCCTGGACGGGGGCTGAAAACGCCCCGTAGACGGAATCGTGGCGAAGCAGCTGCGCGAGCGTGCCCGCGTCGGTGAGATCGTTGATCGCCACGATCTCGAGGTCGCCTCGCTCGTGTGCGATCCGTAGGACGCTGCGACCGACTCGGCCAAAGCCGTTTATGGCGATTCGTGTGGGCATGCGCGCTCTCCTGTTCGCTGTCTCGGCGGATCGTTTGCTGCCTCGCAATGGAGGCACTGGGCAACGCTACGCCCGGGGGTCGGGCGCG
This sequence comes from Solirubrobacteraceae bacterium, assembly GCA_017882375.1. GTDB lineage: Bacteria > Actinomycetota > Thermoleophilia > Solirubrobacterales > Solirubrobacteraceae > Palsa-744. Next base: position 6,940 of record JADGPP010000091.1, read on the forward strand.
TCATGGGTGATCGGCCTCATTGCCATGTGGTGAGAACTACGGATCGCGTTCAGTGGCCACCGCGGTGTACGGCCGTGCTTGCAGCCGCTTGAGTTGTCTCATCAGCAAAGCAAGCCGCGAGCGAGGAGCGAGGATCTGATGGCCGGCGCAATTGAAACGAATGACAGGCCCGTCGCCGAGGCGCGGGTGCAACCGTTCTCCAAGCTCGGCCGCGACGATGTCGCATTCGCCGGTGGCAAGGGCGCGAACCTGGGCGAGCTCACTTCCGCCAGTCTGCCTGTGCCCGGGGGATTCGTCGTCGGCGCGCCGGCCTACGCGGCGTTCTGCGCCGAAACGGGCCTGCGCGACCGCCTCGCCGGGCTGCTGGATGACGTGAACGTCGAGGACACACCCGCTCTGCAGGCCGCGAGCGCCGCCGCGCGAGACCTGTTCGACGAGACGCCGATGCCCGAGCCTCTGGAGCGGGAGATCCGCTCCAGCTACGCGCAGCTCGCCGGCGACGACGCCCAGGCGCCGGTGGCCGTGCGCTCTTCGGCGACGGCCGAGGACACGGCCGAGTCCTCGTTCGCGGGGATGAACGAGACCTTCCTGAATATCCGCGGCGCCGACGCCGTGATCGATGCCGTACGCCGCTGCTGGCGCTCGCTGTTCGGGGCGCGCACGATCTACTACAGGGGAGTCAATGGCTTCACCCAGGCCGGCATGGACATCGCCGTCGTCGTACAACGTCAGCTCGCCTCGACCCGCGCTGGCGTCATGTTCACCGTCAATCCGGCCACCGGCGAGCGCGATGAGCTCGTGATCGAGGGCTCGTTCGGCCTCGGCGAGTCGGTCGTCTCGGGCTCGGTCTCGCCCGACCGCTACGTCGTCGAGAAGGCGACGCTCGCGATCCGCCGCCGCGAGGTGCACCACAAGGAGCTCGTGATCGAGTACGCGCCCGACGGGGGCACCCAGCAGCGCATGCTCTCCGAGGAGGAGGCGCTGCGCCCCGTGCTCTCCGACGAGGAGGTCGTGGCCGTCGCCGAGCTCGGCCGTCGCATCGAGAAGCACTACGGCTCTCCGCAGGACACCGAGTGGGCTTTCGATCCCGACGGCGGGCTGTGGATGCTGCAGAGCCGCCCGATCACCACGCTCCACGACGAGCCCCCGGCGGGAGCCGTCGAGGTCCAGCCCTCCGAGCCGCAGACGGTGCTACTGCGCGGGCTCGGAGGCGCTCCCGGCAGCGCCAGCGGAGCCGCACGGGTGCTCACCTCGCTCGCCGAGTCCGGGAGCCTCAGCGACGGCGACGTGCTCGTCACGCACATGACCTCACCCGACTGGCTGCCGCTGATGCGCCGCGCGGCGGCGATCGTCACCGACTCCGGCGGCATGACCTGCCACGCGGCGATTGTCTCGCGCGAGTTGGGCATCCCCTGCGTCGTCGGCACGGGGGAGGCGACGCGCAAGCTGCGCGACGGAGAGCTCGTGACGGTCGACGCGACCCGCGGGATCGTTCTGGAGGGCGCTCGCGCGTCTGAGCCGGCGCACGCGGACGGGACGGCGGCAGCGAGCGCGGCCGCGGCGCGTCCGGTCGCCGCGGTGACCGCCACGCAGATCCTTGTCAACCTCTCCGAGCCCTCCCAGGTGGAGCGCGTCAAGGGCCTGCCGGCCGACGGCGTGGGCCTGCTGCGCGCCGAGCTGATGGTGCTCGAGGCGCTGGCCGGCGACCATCCCCGCACGCTGCTGCAGGAGGGCCGCGGCGAGGACTTCGTCGCGCGCATGGCCGATGCACTGAGCACGTTCGCCGCGGGATTCGCGCCACGCCCGATCACCTACCGCACGATCGACTTCCGCACGAACGAGTTCTCCGGGCTGCGCGGCGGCGAGCGCTTCGAGCCGGACGAGGCCAACCCGATGATCGGCTACCGCGGTGCCCTGCGCTACACGCGCGAGCCCGATGTGTTCGCGCTCGAGATGGAGGCTCTGCGACGGGTCTGGGATGACGGGCACCAGAACCTGCACGTGATGCTGCCGTTCGTGCGCACTGCGCGCGAGCTGCGTCGCTGCCGCGAGCTGATCGCGGCCTCCGGCCTGCTCGACCGGCCCGGCTTCGAGCTGTGGGTGATGGCCGAGGTCCCCTCGGTGCTGTTCAACCTGCGCGAGTATGCGGCGCTCGGCATCACAGGCATCTCGATCGGCTCCAACGACCTCACGCAACTGCTGCTGGGCGCCGACCGCGACAACGAGGTGCTCGCCGAGACCTTCGATGAGCGCGACCCGGCGGTGAAGGCCTACCTGAGCCAGCTGATCCCGCGCGCGCGCCAGCTTGGGCTGCGCACGTCGATCTGCGGCCAGGCGCCGTCGGTGCATCCCGAGTACGCGGAGCTGCTCGTGCGCGCCGGTATCGACGCGATCTCCGTCAGCGTAGACGTGCTCGACCGGACCAGGGCATTGGTGGCGGCCGCCGAGCAGCGCGTGCTGCTGGAGGCGGCGCGCGAAGAGCTCGACCTCGCGCGTCCTGCGAACACCGGCGCTCGCGCGAGCGCTTCGTCTTAGGCCATGTTCGAGGTGCGCATCCACGGGCGCGGCGGTCAGGGCGTCGTCACGGCGGCTGAGCTGCTGGCCCAGGCGGCATTCGACGAAGGCCGCTGGGCGCAGGCGTTTCCGAGCTTCGGCTCCGAGCGCATGGGTGCGCCGGTCGTGTCGTTCTGTCGCATCGACGACCACGAGATCCGCACGCGCGAGCCCGTGGTGGCGCCGGACGCGCTGATCGTCGGGGATCCCACGCTGCTGCACCAGGTGGACGTGTTCGGCGGCTGCAAGCCCGACGGCTTCATCCTGATCAACAGCGCGCGGAGCCTTGACGAGCTCGGCCTCGCGGAGTTCGCCGAAGGCTTTCGCCGCGAGCGGATGCTCACGCTGCCGGCAGCCGAGATCGCGCGGGAGCACACGGGAAGGGCCGTCGCCAATGCCACGCTGCTCGGCGGCTTCGCGGCGATGACCGGCTGGATCTCGCTAGACGCGGTCGCGCGAGCGATCCGCGGGCGTTTCGCGGGCGCGGTGGGGGAGCGCAACGTCGCGGCGGCGGGTGCCGCCCGCGACTTCGTCGAAGCCGAGTTGCTGGAGCTGTCCGGTGCTTCGCCAGCTTGAGGGTTCGCGAGCGGTGGCAGAGGCGGTGGCGCTGTGCCGGCCGGAGGTGATCTGCGCGTATCCGATCTCGCCGCAGACGCACATCGTCGAGAACCTCTCCCAGCTGGTCAAGAGCGGCGAGCTGTCGCCGTGCGAGTTCGTCAACGTCGAGTCGGAGTTCGCCGCGATGTCGGTGGCGATCGGCGCCTCGGCGACGGGGGCGCGCGCCTACACGGCGACGGCCAGCCAGGGGCTGCTGTACATGGCCGAGGCGCTCTACAACGCCTCCGGGCTCGGGCTGCCGATCGTGATGACCGTCGCCAACCGCGCGATCGGCGCGCCGATCAACATCTGGAACGATCACTCCGACTCGATGTCCCAGCGCGACTGCGGCTGGATCCAGCTCTACGCCGAGACCAATCAGGAGGCGTTGGATCTGCACATCCAGGCTTTTCGGCTGGCCGAGCAGCTGTCCACGCCGGTGATGGTCTGCATGGACGGGTTCATTCTCACGCACGCCGTCGAGCGCGTGGAGATGCCCGACCAGGAGTCCGTCGACGCCTTCCTGCCGGCGTTTGCGCCGCGCCAGGTGCTCGACCCCGACGAGCCGGTCTCGATCGGCGCGATGGTCGGACCCGAGGCGTTCATGGAGGTCAAGTACCTCGCCCACGCCAAGCAGATGCATGCGCTGGAGCTGATCCCCGAGATCGCCGCCGACTTCAAGGAGGCGTTCGGGCGCGACTCCGGCGGGCTGATCTCCAGCTATCGCACAGACGATGCAGAGACGGTCGTCGTCGCGCTCGGCTCGGTGCTCGGCACGATCAAGGACACTATCGACGAGCTGCGCGAGCAGGGCGTGCCGATCGGCGCCGTGGCGATCAAGTCGTTTCGCCCGTTTCCACTGCAGGACGTGCGCGAGGCGCTCGGCCACGCCCAGCGCGTCGTGGTGCTCGAGAAGGCGCTCGCCGTCGGCGTCGGCGGGATCGTCTCGGCGAACGTGCGCATGGCGCTCGCGGGCATCCAGCTGCACGGCTACACGGTCATCGCCGGGCTCGGCGGCCGGGCGATCACGAAGGACTCCCTGCGGGGGCTGTTCGCCGACGCCGTCGCCGACCGCTTGGAGCCCCTGAGCTTCCTCGACATGGATTGGGATCTCGTCAACGGCGAGCTCGCGCGCATGCGGGCTTCCGCCGCCTCGGGCCCGCACGCCGAGAACATCCTGCGAGACGTCGGCACGGTCGCGGCGGGACCGGTGTGAGGAACGTTCGCTGATGAAGGCGCCCGCGATCCGCTTCTATCAGACCGGCAGCATCGCCGTCGGCAATCGCCTGCTCGATCCCGAGCAGCGCTCGGTGCAGGCCGACGAGCAGCGAACGAACTCGATCACCTGCGGTCATCGCGCCTGCCAGGGCTGCGGCGAGGCGCTTGGCGCACGCTACGCGCTGGACGCCGCGATGCGCGCGACGGACGGCCAGATGATCGCGGCGAACGCGACCGGTTGCCTGGAGGTCTTCTCCACGCCCTATCCCGAGACGTCGTGGCGGATCCCGTGGATCCACTCGCTGTTCGGCAACGCGCCGGCCGTCTCGACGGGCATCGCCGCGGCA
>JADGPP010000092.1 GCA_017882375.1 Solirubrobacteraceae bacterium
TCCCACGCGTTGTCGATGATCTGCTGCAGTTGCTGGGACATTTATTTCTTGGATCTGGACTGGACGAACTGGACGATGCGCTGCGCGGCTTCCACGCACTCGGCGGTCTGGGCGACCAGGGCCATGCGGATGCGGCCGGCGCCGGGATTGCCTTCCCCGCTGCCGCGGCCGATGAAGCTGCCGGGCAGCACGGTGACATTGTATTGAGCCAGCAGTTCGCGCGCGAAGTCAGTGTCGCTACCCCCTACCCCGGCCCAGAGATAGAAGCCGGCATCCGGCAGCTTCACGTCCAGCACCGGGCTGAGCATTGGCATGACCTGCGCGAACTTGGCGCGGTAAAGCGCCCGGTTCTCGATCACGTGCTGCTCGTCGCCCCAGGCGGCGATGCTGGCTTGCTGCACCACCGGGTTCATCGCGCTGCCGTGGTAGGTGCGATACAGCAGGAACTGCTTGAGGATCTCCGCGTCACTCAGCAGCTCTCCGCACTCCCACACCCGTCCCCACTTGCGTTCATTGAGCTTGTTCAGTACGCCAACGGCCTCCAGCTGAGCAAGAGCGTTGCCGACGGCGACATGCGACTTGCCTGTTAGCTGCTGTGCGGCCGCGACATCGATCACTGGCTGGGCGGGGAGCGCACTGATCAGCTCGCGCACGGCGGCATCCCGGCGCGGCTGGCCGAGCCGCTCTAGCCAGGAGGCCTGCAGCTCCTCGATGCGCTGTGCCATTCGCTCCGCCTCGGCAGCGGCACGAGACGTGGCGTCGGCAAAGCGCGCGCACCAGAGGCCGACGTTGCCCTGGCTGTAGGCGCCGAGTCCGGCGGCGTAGTTCTTGGGTTGGCTCGCGAGCACCAGGCTGATGGGCGGGATGTAGTTCGTGATCTCTCCGCGCCGGCGGAGGATCGTGTAGATCAGCGCCCTCCCCGTGCGCCCGTTGCCGTCGGCGAAGGGGTGGATGTTCTCGAATTGGGCGTGGGCAATCGCGGCTTGCGCGATCGCGGCGAGATCGGTGCGTGCGATGAAGCGGCACAGATCTGAGAGGAGATCGGGCACCTGCTCGGCGGGAGGCCCGACGTAGACGGCGCCGAGAGGGTGGTAGTCGTTGCCGCCGATCCAACTCTGATTGGTGCGTATGACGCCGGCGATTTCACGATCCTCGGTGAAGCGCAAGAGCGTGCGATGGATGTCGCGGATGTCATCGACCGTCAGTCGATCGGCTTTGCCGCCGAGGTCGATCGCGCGCTCCATCGCTTCGACGTTGCCGAGCACCTCGGCTGCTCGATTGTCGCCCCGCCGACCGCCGGCGCGTGCATACGCGGCGCGCGCCAAGCGCTTGTGGGAGATCTTGACGCCCTCGATACGCGATGACGCTGCGCTCTCCGAGCGCAACAGATTGCGCGCCAAGGCCGCCAGCGAGGTCACCTTGGGACGCGTGTCCTGGAGGCGTCCGAGTGCCTTAGTCGCGTCGACGACGAGGCCGATCGACTCTCCATCGAGCGAGAACTCGCGCTCGGCAATCGGGTCAGGCACGAATACGCGATAGGCCCCTCCTCGCCGACCGCCCGCAGGCGCGGTCGGATCAGCAGGCCAATAGCGGTCCTCGTGGTGGCCCAGCGGCGCTGGCGCACCGGGTTCGGCAATTTCGCTCGACGTCACAGCCGGCACGCGTTCCTTTCAGAGTCTTAGATGCTTTGTAAGGATAGCGATCTATCCTTACGGAACCGGCGATGCTTCGTAATCTTCGCCGCTTGCTCGCACGACTGCCATGACGTTTGCCGCGACGGCGGCCGTTTCGGCACGGCGGTGGCGGCTGGACGGACGGGTGCTGCTAGACGGTCAAAGCTGTAGGGGTCGGCTCGCGCGCAACGCGACGAGCGCATACATCACGAGTCCCGCGCCGGCAAACGGCGCGGTGCAGGTCAGCGTGCCGAGCAAAGTCGCAGCCATTAGCCCAGTCCCCGTAGTGTGGTAGACAGCCGCCGCTCCACCCTCGGGTCCGTCGCCGCCTCGATCCAGAGGCCGACAACCGCGAAGACCGAATCCGGCCGCGCGACAGCTAGGGCGGGAGCGACAAATTGCGCCAGTTGAACAGTCTTGGCGATCCGCGGCGGAAGGACACTTGGACGGTGGGTCCGCCCGAAAGCTCAGCGGTCGTACGCTCGTCCGCGTGGGAGTACGCGGTGGACTCGAATCGCTCGGGTTCGGTCGTCCAGCTTGACGAGTACGCGCCAGTCGCCGACCCGCAGCCGCCATCCCTCTTGGCCGGTGAGCTTGCGCAGTTGGCCGCGGTGGGGATCGGTGGCAAGTTGGCTCACTGCAATCAGAACGCGCCGCCGGATGGGCGGATCGAGTCGCGCGATGTCTCGCTCTGCGCGTCTGGCGTACTCGACGCTCCAGAGGTCCTCGGCGTCCTTGCTCATCCGTATTTGCGGAGCATCTCCTCGTGGGAGATGGTGCGCCCTGCAGCGAAATCCTCCTCCGCCTCCTTGACCGCGGCCTCATCCTCTGCGGTGAAGGGCTCGTCATCCTCGGGCGCGTTCTCCAGCGCACGCAGGAGGGGATCCTCCCGCCGCGAGGCGATGAACTCGAACACGGGCTCGATCTCGGACTCCGGCAGCTCATCCAGCAGCTTGTGTGCCTTTTCGCGAGTCGTCATGAGTTGGATTCTACCGCCGGACTCGGCCGCCAACCGGCCTGACCCCTCCGGCTCACCGCGTCGCACCAGCACGGCCTCTGCCGTGCATAGAGATCAAGGGCGGGTGGTGGGTCCGCGCTGCTCGCGCCGCATGCCGGCGTGTTCGCATCGCTCTCGCGTGCGACCCCAAGGTGCCATTGTCCATGCTTGACCTGAAGGAGCTGGTGAAGTACTACCCCACGGTCGCAGGGGAGCCCGTCCGTGCCGTCGACGGTGTCTCGCTGCATGTCCGTCCGGGTGAAATGGTCGCCCTGTATGGCCCAAGTGGCTCCGGCAAGACGACGCTGCTGCTGATGGTTGCAACGCTGCTCCAGCCGACGAGCGGCACGGTGTCGATCGCCGGCCGCGACGTGTCGTCCCTGTCCGAGCGAGAGGCATCACATTTCCGTCTTTCCGAGCTGGGCTTCATCCGCCAGAACTTCGACCTGCTGCCGGGTGTCAGTGCGGTCGACAACGCGATCCTGAAGCTCCTGAAGACTGTCCGCTGGCGCGAGGCGCAGCGCCAGATCACGCCGCTACTGCAGCGCCTGGGCCTCGGCGAGCGCCTCGCGCACCGGGCCGAGACGCTGTCGATGGGGGAGAGGCAAAGGGTGATGATCGCCCGAGCGCTCTCGACCAGGCCGAGCCTACTGCTCGCCGATGAGCCGACGGGCAGCCTCGACACACAGCGCAGTCGCGAAGTCCTCGAGCTGCTGCGCGAGCTCTGCCGGGAGCGCAATGTGGCCGTGGTCCTGGTCAGCCACGACCCGCTCGCCGCCGGCTACGCCGATCGCGTCTTTGCACTTCGCGACGGCAAGCTCTCCGACTACCAGCCCGACGTCGCTGCTGCCCTCTCCTCCTAGATGCTGCTTGAAAACGGGCGGACCGGTCGGGGCGTTCATGGACCAAGCTGGGCGACGCCCGCCGGCGCAGGCCGTACCGGTAGCACGGCCCAGGCGGTATGTGCCGATCCAGCGCCGTGTCCAGGGGCGCCCCGATGAGGATTGCAAACGTGCTTCATCTCTACCGCGTCCGCGTCCGTTCACGTTTGGTCCAGGAGCTCTTCGCGGTCGTCGGTATCGCCGCCGGTGTGGCGCTGCTGTTCGCCTCCCAGGTGGCAAGTCAGAGCCTCTCGAGCTCGGTCTCCCAGCTCTCCCACGGCGTAGTCGGCAACGCCAGCTTGCAGCTGCTCGCAAGAGATCCCCACGGCATGCCCGAAGGCCTGCTCGCCCAGGTGCGCGCCATCCCGGGTGTCCGCGTCGCCGCCCCACTGCTGGAAGCGAGCGCAAACGCGACAGGCCCGAATGCAAGCGAGTCGATCGAGTTGGTCGGAGCCGACTCGAGCCTTCGAGCACTCGGCGGCGCGCTGGTGCTGGCGAAGCCTCCGGCCGGCACCACTTCCCTCACCCTCGCCGCCGTCTCCCAGCACGATGTTGCATTCCTCCCGATCGCTTCCGCCAGGGCCTGGAGGCACTTCCCGCACAGAGCTAAGCGCGGATAGCCGGGCGCGCATTCTCGCCTCCGCGGCCTGCCTCGCCGAGCAGCAGGGCTACGCCGCAACCACGATCACCGACATCTCAAAGCACGCCGGGCTCTCGCCACGCGCGTTCTATCGCGTCTTCGCCGACAAGCAGGAGGCGTTCGCCGCTCTGCACGAGCACCACTTCCGCGGCGTGATGGGTGTGACCGCGGGAGCGTTCTTCGCACAGGACGCGTGGCCGGTGCGCATCTGGGAGGCCGGTCGCGCCTTCACGCGATACCTGGAGCAGAACCCGACCCTGGCGCGCACCTCGTTCATCGAGAGCTACGCCGGAGACCCCGTCACCCTGCAACGCGTCGAAGAGCTCGTTGGCGCCTTCACCATGTTCCTGCAGGAGGGCTACCAGTATCGCCAGCTCCAGGCCCCTCCATCGCCGCTCGCACTGGAGGCGATCGCCACGACGATCTTCGAGCTCAACTACCGCTACACCCGCGCCGGTCGCGTGTGTGAGCTCGAGGCTCTCATCCCCCACACGGCCTTCGTAACTCTGGCGCCGTTCCTCGGCCCCGAGGATACGAACAGCTTCATCGACGAGCAGCTCAGCGCGGCTCGGCGCCAGACACCGAGCGGCGCCTGACCCGGCGCAAACCTCGCCGCCCTCACGCAGGCCGCGCCTACCGTCCAGCTCACGCTCGCGACGGATCGCATGCTCGCCGCGCGGGCCAAGCGATAAACGCCTGCACGGCACGCCACCTGATCGACCTCCCGACCGCCAGCGTCTCGCGGCACGTCTCGCCGTCTGCCCTTGTCTAGTCGCCGCGCATAGGACGCGCAGAGCGAAAAAGCGGGCGACCGGTGCGAGCCGCGATAAACAGCGAGCATGAATTATTTAGCTTCGCGGCCTCTCCCGAGGCCTCGCCACGTACCTGTCGCGCATGCCCCAAGCGCCACGCGCGGATTGCTGCCAGGGCAGTGCGATAGCTCCTCGGGGGATTGCGTCGATGAAGTCGCCGATCAACTGGGCGCTGCTCGCCCTCGTGATCGAGCGCCCGAGCTACGCCTACGAGCTGGCCCAGCGCTTCGAGCGCACATACGACGGCGTGCTCTCGCTCTCGAGCATCTCGCACGTATACACCGCGCTCGACGCGCTGAGCAGTCGCTCGCTCGTCGAAGAGGTCCCCGGCAGCCGCGAGGCGCGTCAGCCCCGCCCGCTCTACAGGGCGACCGCCGAGGGCCTTGAGCACTACGAGGCCTGGCTCATCCGCCAGGTCCACGGGGAACGACGCCGCCAGCGGCCTCCTCGTCCTGCAGCTGGTGGCGGCTCAAGCGCCGCCCCGGCGCCGCCCGCATCCTCGATCGCTACGAGCAGGCCTGGCGCGAAGAGCCCTCCCCCGACCCCGACGCCGCTGGCGATGATGCGGAGTCCGACTGCCTTGCTCGGCTCCTCGGCCAGGAGAGCCGCTTGACGACGCAGGCGAAGCTCTCATGGGTTGGACACGCACGCAACGAGCTGGAGAGCGGCAACTGCTAGATCGTTGATTGCACGGTCGTGTGCCCTGCGCTGGGGGTCGGCAGGGCCGAGCGGCTCGCGGTTCTACCCATTCTGGGCACAGGTAGTCGAAGTCCGTGCCGGGCAGCGATCTCGACGGTCGCTGGGGCCTCGCGCGACACGGCCGAGCCGCAGCAGGCGCGTCGCGGGGTCGCTGGCTCCCGTGCGGCTTGGGAAGTCCGCGCCGGCCCCTGGCATCGCGGGAGCTCATCGTGACAGGCAGATGCCGCAGAGGGGAGAGGGGGGCGCCGCGGCTCAAGATGCGCAAGCCGCGGCGCCCGGGGATGCCCGGCCTAGAGGGGAGACCGGGGGTTCTTCGAGCGAGCCGCAGGGAGGCCACGGCAACACTCGAGCAAGCCCCAGACGTCCCGGATCTGGCGACATCCACCCTCCATATAAACGCTGACCACGGGAATAGTACCCAAACGCATCGGGCGACATCAACGGACATCGAAAGACCCCGTGTTCTCCCCGATCACGGTGAGCTGGGCATCAGCGCAAACGCAGCCCCTGGCAAGGCGACAGTCGGCCAAGCCTAAACGCACACGGGGGATTGTGGCCCTCGTAGTGGCGCAGCGCATCCACCTCCACGGGGCACACCACGAGCGAGGCGCTCATCGCCTGGCTGGACTCGAGTCCAGCCAACCGGGCGGTTGTCGCGGATGGCTCTGGCTTCGTGCAGGTCGCGGTCGCGCGTCCCGTCAATCAGCCTCCGTACCTGCGCAGCCGGGCGGACGGCGTATGGACGGAAAACCTGCTGGCCCTGCCCACATTCTGAGGTCGAAGAGCGTTCTCGCGCCAGCTTCGCCTCGTTCTCTTGACCTTGCCCGAGACGTTCTGTACGGGCGCAAATACTTCGGCAACGAGCGCACGAGCCTCGTCGTCGACTCCGAGGGCGTCGTCGCAGAGGTGCTGCGCAAGGTCAAGCCGGCCGAGCACGACGAGCGCGTGCTGCCGCGCTTCGCCCTCGCCGGCCAGCGTGCGACCGCCGATCGGCGCGCGCTCGCCGGCAGCGATGCGCGATCAGGAGGCCTGCAGCGGCGCGGGCGTCGGGCGTGTCATCCCGCCCACCAGCATCCCCGCCCCGAGATGTGCGCCCAGCACAGGTCCGACCTGCGTGCAGAAGAGAGGGTCGAACCCGAAGATCGCCTTGCCCTGCTCGACCAGGCGCTCGGCGTCCGCGGGGGCCTGTGCGTGCTGCACGATCCAGTCGGTCGCGCCGCGCTCTTGCAGCTCGCGCAGGTAGGCGACCATCCGCTCGAACGCCCGCTCGCGCGTGCGCACGCGACCGACGGGAGCGATCTCCGTACCGAACGTGAGGATCGGCTTGAGCTTCAACGCCGTTCCGACCATCGCCTGCGCCGCCCCGATGCGCCCGCCGCGGCGCAGGTACTCCAGCGTGTCGAGGCAGAACCAGATGTCCAGGCTCTCGCGCGCTTCGCGGACGAGATCGATGATCGCGTCGACGCTCGCGCCCTGCTCGGCGGCCTCGGCCGCCACTAGCACCAGGCAGCCCAGGCCACCGGCGCCGGTCTGGCTGTCGAGCACCTCGACACGCCCCGGCTGGCCCGCCTCGGCAAGCAGCCGGGCCGCTTCGCGCGCGCTCTCGCAGGTTCCCGACAGCCCACTCGCCAGGTGGATCGAGAGCACGTCGCGTCCGGCGCTCACCAGCGGCTCGAAGCAGGCGAGGAAGTCGCCGGCGGACGGCTGTGAGGTCGTTGGCAGGCTCGCGGACTCGTGCAGCTGGGCGTAGAAGGCATCGAGGTCGGTGTAGTCGCGCTCGGGGCGGAGATCGCCCTCCCAGCCGACATACAGGCTGACCTGATGGATACGCCAGCGCTCGATCAGCCGATCGGGCAGGTACGGGGTGCTGTCGGTGACGATCGCCGTGTCGCTTGGGCTGCCCGGTCGAGACTCTGCAGATGCGCTCATGAGGGCGAGATCCTACGGTCGTTGGAAGACCGACGCGACGGACAGCTCGTCCCGCGCAGGACCTAGCGGATCAGCGGGTCCAGTCGCGCGGCCGCGATCGTCTCGCGCAGGGTCGCCAGCGCGTCGTGCGCGGGGCGCCAGCGAAGCTCACGCCGGGCCTTTGCCGTGTCCATGATCACCGGCTCGCGAAACGCGCTGATCCACTGCGCTTTGGCGGGCAGGAAGCCCAGACGGCTGATCATCTCGGCGACCACGTCGACCGCGAGCTCGGGCACGGGAATCGAGTACCACCCGAGCTCCTGCGCCAGCTGCTTGACGGTCAGCTGGCCGGGACCCGCGAGGTTGTAGACGCCCGGTGAGCCGCGCCCGAGGACCCCGGCGCGCATCGCCGCGGCGACGTCGTCGCGGTGCACGAGCTGGAAGGGCACGCCCGGGTCGGGTAGGACCGGGCGCAGGATCGGCACGCCGTCGAGCAGTCGCGCCACCGGCCCAGGCAGGCGCTCGGAGATCTGCGTGTACGGGAGGTTGTCGATCAGCATCGGTGCGCCGCGGCCGGCGACGATGCACGGACGAAAGACGTAGGCGTCGGTCGAGCTGCCCGCCAGGATCTTGCTCAGCAGCGCCTCGACCTCCGCCTTCTGCGCCGAGTAGTAGTGGCTGTCGGTCCCGCGCGCCGGGACGTCCTCGGTGAGCGGCTGCGGATTGTCGCTGTGGTAGCCGTAGGCGGCGACCGAGGAGGCGTAGACGAGGCGCTTGACGCCCGCCGCGACCGCTGCCTCGAAGACGTTGCGCGAGCCCTGCAGGTTCACCGCCCGGCTTTCCTCTGGTCCGCCCATGATGATGAACGCCAGGTGCACGACGACGTCGGCGCCGCTCACCAGGGCGTCCACGGCCTCGCGGTCCAGGACATCGCCGCGCCGGTAGAAGACCTTCTTCCAGCCGTGCTCTGACGGGTCAAACGACTTGCGCGCCATGCCGAGCACGCGTTGCACCTCGCGCGAGCGCTCCAGCGCAGCGACGACCGCCCGGCCGATCTCCCCTGTCGAACCCGTCACCGCGACGGTCAGGCCGCGCGCGGGTGACTTGCGTGGCGCCATGTGTCCTTTGTATCGCACTGCCGGACTCGGCATGGGCGCGCCTCGGCCGTCGAGTCCGCGCGAGCGCTCGCGACCGAGCCCGCGCATGGCTCTCGAAGTCGCACGGAGGACCCGTACGCTTGAGGCGTGCCCGCACTGCTCGCGTCAGCCTCGATCGGCGACAGCATCACGACGTTCTTGGACGCCGTCGGGCAGTTCTTCTCCGACCTTGCAGCTGTGCACTGGGGGACGCTGCTGCTCGGCCTGGTGTTCTTCGGCCTGAACCTCACGCTGCGCTCGCGCGGCTTCTTTCACAGCCTGCGCGCGGCCTATCCGGCCGTGAGCTTTCAGTGGCGGCGCATCTGGGGCGCCTACTTCGCCGCGGTCGGCTTCAACAACGTCGTGCCCGCACGCGGCGGCGACGTGATCAAGCTGTTCCTCACGCGCTCGTCGATTCCCGGCTCCAGCTACCCCACGGTCGCCGCCGCTTTCTTCGTCGAGTCGATCTTCGACGCGACCGTCGGCATCTTCGTGCTGATCTACGCCTTCAGTCAGGGCGTCTTTCCCAAGCCACCGGACTTCGCCAAACTCAGCGCCTTTGAAATCTCATATCTGGCCGAGCACTTCCGGCTGACGCTCTTTCTGATCACCGCGCTGGCCGTCGCAGGGCTTGTCGCCTTCGCTGTGCTTTCGGCGCGCGTCAGGGCGTTCTGGGCGCGTGTCCGCCAGGGCGTCACGATCCTCACCGACCGCCCGCGCTACCTGCGCGAAGTCGCGTCTCTGCAGGTGCTCGCGTGGCTGTGCCGGTTCGCCGCCTTCTGGTTCTTGCTCGATGCCTTCGGGGTCGGCGGCTCGGTGCAGAACGTGCTGCTCGTGTTCGGCGTCAACCAGGTGGCGGGCGCGGTGCCCTTCACGCCGGGCGGAGCCGGCGTGCAGCAGGCGCTGCTCGTGAAGGTCTTCGCCGGCAGCGCCTCTACCGCGGTTGTCGCCGCTTACTCGGTCGGACAGCAGATCGCGATCGCCGCCTTCACGGCGATCGTCGGCCTCGGGGCCGTGGTGTTCATCTTCCGCTTCCGATCGTTCAAGGAAGTCATCAGCGCCGGGCGTGCCTCGCGTGAGGCCGAGCGTGAGGCCGAGCGCGGGGACCAGCCGCCGCCCCAAGACGCGCCGGCCCACGAGCGGCCCTCGTCGGACGCGCCCGGCTCGCGCGGTCTGCGCACGCGCTACTGAGGTCGGGTGCGCTACTGCAGTCCCGCTCGCGCCTCGCGCACGAGCGTGACCGCCTCGGGGAAGACTAGCGTCATCACCGTGCGGATCTGTTCGGCCTGAGCCTCGGCGTTGCCTTGCAGGTTGATCCGCTGCACGGCCGCGACGGTCATGTCCACGGCGAGCTTGATCGCGTTGTCCGCCCAGGCCAGTTTCTGCTGGCCCTGCATCTGATCGGCGAACTCCGCGAGGCGCCGTTGGAGCTCCTCGGGATCTCCGAACAGGTCTCCCAGACCGCCGCTCTCCATGCGCTCATCATAGACTGACCTGCTCAATGCCCACCGCCAGTGAGATCGAGCAGCAGGTCGCCAGGGAGGCCGAACGGCGCAACCGCCTGGGGGTCCCGGCTTTCGCCGGCGGGATCCTCTACCTGCTGAGCGGGATCATCACCGCCTCAACGCTCAACGGCGCGCCGTCGGTGGGGCTGCTGCAGGGCCTTGCGCCGGCGCTGCGGGGCGAAGCCAATCCCGTCGAAAGCCCGCGCGCCGCAGAAGTCAAATTCTTCAGTCACCACGCCACGTCGCTGATCGGCGCGAGCGTGCTCGCCGCTGTCGCAATCGCCTCGCTGACGCTGGTGCTGCTGCTGCTCGTCGATGCCACGCGCTTTCGCCGCCCGCAGACCTGGGTCGCCGCGCGGCCGCTGATCCTCGTTGGGGGCATCGCGCTGGCCGTGATCAGCGTCGGACATCAGGCGGTGCTGGCGATCGAAACGCACAACTTCGCCGTCGGCCACGACTTCTCCAATCATGCCGTCGACAACGCGCTGACCAAAGGCACTGCAAACGTGGTCAGCCAGTACTTCGACCTGCTCGCCGGGCTCGCCGTCGCGGTGGCGATGATCGTGATCATGCTCAACGCCATGCGCGTCGGCCTCGTGACCCGCTGGATGGGTGTTCTGGGCATCTTCACGGGCGTCCTCATCTTCCTGCCGATCGGCGGGGCGACGCTCGAGGTCGTCCCGGCCTTCTGGCTGGTCGCGATGGGCATCCTGTACGTCGGCAAATGGCCCAACGGCCAGCCTCCCGCGTGGGAGTCCGGCGAGGCTCGCCCGTGGCCGACGCGAGCGCAGATGCGCGAAGCGGCGGCCGGACCGCAGCCGGCGCTTGCCAGCGGTGCCGGCGACGTCACGCCGGCACCCTCCAAGCCGAGCTCCGGACGGTCCTCGCGCAAGCGCAGGCGCGGGTCGCGCGGCTGATCGGCAGCGCCAGCGCCGGCGAGGCCGGCACGGTCGATGATTAGCCGGTCGCGCAAACGGGCATAGGTGAAAGCAAAGAGCGACCCCGGAGCACGCCGACTGCGGCTCCCTCGGAGCTCGGCCGATTGCTCAACAGCGTCACGCCGCCCCGCAAGGGCGGCGGAAGGAGGCTTTTATGGAGGGTGCATCGATCCACCGCGAGGACCCCACGCGGGGAGACTCCGCGCGGCAGCAGGCGGCAGTGGCCAGCGGATGGAAACCCGCGGATCCGGCCCCGCTCGGGCTCGCCGCGTTTGCGATGACGACGTTCGTCCTGTCGATGTTCAACGCCAACCTCGTCAACGG
>JADGPP010000036.1 GCA_017882375.1 Solirubrobacteraceae bacterium
TCGGCTCGTCGCATCCTGGGGGTGGAGTTGCTCCCAAGGGTTGGGCTGTTCGCCCATTAAAGCGGTACGCGAGCTGGGTTCAGAACGTCGTGAGACAGTAAATACCGTTGCTGTCTATAAATTCGGCTATATGCTGGAAAACCCGTGTATCCCGCACTACTCGTGGCGTGCGTTCCGACCGGAGCGAGCGTTACAGTGAAAATGTGTCGGGTGCGGATAATCAGCAGGAAAGGCTGGATAGCTACATTTCGGGCTTTGTAGATGGCGAGGGCTGCTTTGCAGTCGCCGTCAACCGCAATCCATCGTGTCGTAGCGGCTATCAGCTGGTCCCTGAGTTTCATGTCAGCCAGAACGGTGACAGGGCCCAGGTACTGGATGTGATCCGCCGTCGATTTGACGGGTGCGGCTACATCAAGTCCAACGGAAGGAAGGACCGTGCGCTGGTCTATGTCGTCAGACGACGAGATGACCTACGCGAGCACGTGATCCCCTTCTTCGAACGATCGCCGCTCTTGTCCTCTAAGCAGGAGGACTTTGAGAAGTTCGCAACGATCGTGAGAGCGATGACCCTCGGTCACCATCGCACGTCCAGTGGATTCGCCCGCCTTCTAGACGAAGCGCTGTCTATGAACGGCGGCGGACGCTTCAGGAGCGTGCGCTGGAAGGAGGTCATCAGTAGCGATTCAGAATCCTCAGAGACTATACGCCGAACGTAAAGAGTGATGCCTTTGCGAAGATATAGTCCGAGCTGCATGGCGACATGCAGAGTCAGGCAGAAATGACCTGGCCCACGCGACTCCGTTTGGAGAGTCGGTGGTAACAAATCTGTCGGTCCCTATCTGCCGTGGGCGTTGGAGAATTGAGAGGATTTGTCCCTAGTACGAGAGGACCGGGATGAACGCACCTCTGGTGTATCTGTTGTCCTGCCAAGGGCATTGCAGGCTAGCTACGTGTGGATCGGATAACCGCTGAAAGCATCTAAGCGGGAAGCCGGCCTCAAGATGAGTTCTCCCATCCCCTAGAGGGAGTAAGACCCCTGGTAGACCACCAGGTTGATAGGCCGGATCTGGAAGGACGGTAACGTCTGCAGGAGACCGGTACTAATGGGTCGAGGGCTTGACGGATTGTTTTGTGATGCTCGTTTGCGTGGCGCTGTGCAGTTTTGAAGGACCGGGAGGGCTGGTCTCTCACCTTTTCCGGTGGCTTTGGCGAGGGGGAAACACCTCTTCCCATTCCGAACAGAGCAGTTAAGCCCCTCAGCGCCGATGGTACTTGGCCCGCAAGGGCCTGGGAGAGTAGGACGCCGCCGGTTTATTTCAGATGCGGGCCGCCCTCGGGCGGCCCGTCGTCGCTGCATACGCGGAACGATCCGATCCGGGGGACCGGGGCAGGCGAGCGAAGCTCCGAGTAAGAGACGCCTGTGGATAGTGGCGCGCTGGCGCGCGATAGTGGTATGCGTGGCATGATGTGTCATCGCAGCACGTGGCGAGAGGGGAAGTACTTTGAGCGCGAGAGGATGGGGCGGGATCTCGGCCCGCCCGTGGACGGCGGGGCGGCCTCGGCGGACGCATGCGACGGTTCGCTTCGGGATCGCGATGACGACGCTCTCGACAGCGCTGCTGGCGATCATCGTGATCGGGGTTCTACGCGCCGGAACGGCAGGCGCGACGCGCGATGCCCTCCGCCAGCCCGTCGCGACGCTCGCGCGCACGGTGTCGCTGAGCGAGAATGGCCGTCTGCGCCTCACGAGCAAGAAGGGCTTCACGCTGAACGAGCGCGGCTCGGCGTCAGGCTCGATCTCGGGCTCGATCTACATCCATCTGCATCTCGTCTCGAACAGCAAGGTCACAGCCGAAGTCAACATCTATCCGCGTGGTGGCTCACTTACCGGCAACGGCTCGGCGAGCTATCGCGTCGCAGGCGGCTACGCGGCCTTCACGGGCACGCTGTCGATCACGCGCGGTACGGGCAAGTACGCTCGAGCCCGCGCCTCCGGCCTGCGCTTCATAGGGACGATCCAGCGCAGAGACGACTCGGTTGTCACTCTGCTGAGCGGACGTCTTTCCTATTAGGCGGCTGCGACTGTGCGGGTGCCCAAGCGACTGATCGTCCTCGGCGCGGCGCTGCTGGTCTGCGCCGTCGTGCCGGCGTCGGCGATGGCTTCGGCGACCGCCGTCCTGCACACGTCGTTCTCACCGAACCGCCTCGGTGCCAGCACGACGATCGGCTTCGGCTTCGACATTGCGGGACCGAACGGGAGCGTCCCTCCACCCTTGCGGAGCGTGAGCCTGAAGCTGCCTCCCGGTATGAACTACCTCACGACCACGCTCGGCCTGGCGATCTGCCAGCCGGCGGCCTTGCTGGAACGCGGCCTCGCTGGATGCTCGCCCAACTCGCGGATCGGCTTCGGCAGCGCCTATGTCGAAGTGCCGTTCGGCGAAACCTCAGGCCACGAGATCCCCGACATCCAGGCGCTGATGGGTCCGCCGCACAACGGGAACATCGTCGTGCTGTTCTACGCCGACGGGCGCGAACCGGTTTACGCCCAGCTGGTCTTCGCGGGCGAACTGATCGCCGGCTCGCAGACCCTCGGCGGCAGCCTCAACGCGGCGATCCCGCTCGTCCCCAGCGTGCCCGCCGGCCCGCCGGTCTCGATCGTCAAGGTGCGCACGACGATCGGCCCGGCCCACCTGACGTACTACGAACACCTGCACGGTCGCACGATCAGCTTCCACCCGACCGGGGTCTCGCTGCCGCCGCGCTGTCCCCGCGGCGGCTTTGCCTTCTCGGCGACGTTCTCCTTCGAGGACAGCACGAGCACCGTCGCGCAGAGCACTGTGCCGTGCCCGCCCCCGCGCAAGCCGGCGACAAGGCACGGATCTCGAAAGTCCTCGCATTAACCGAAGCGGATCGATGCGGGAACCCGGTGGCCATCGAGATGATCGCCTGTCGCTCGCCGGAGCATTCGTTTGGGCGGCCCTGCACTACTGGCTCACCGTCTTCCCGAGGGTCGCGTTGGAGCTTCGCCACTGGCGGGGCAGCGCGACCCGGATCGCAGATCCGAGCCTGCGACAGCTCGCCCTCCTCTCGTTGGCCAAGCGCGGGAACATTGAGGGCGCGGCGGCGTTCGCCACCTTCGTGCCCTGGCGGGCTCGCAGGAGCGTGATCCGCGCGCTCGTCGCGTTTCAGGCGAGCTACAACTACGCCGACACGCTCGCCGAGCAGCCGAGCGATGATCCGGTGGGCAATGCCCGACATCTCCACCTAGCGCTGCTCGCTGCACTCGATCCGAGTGGATCCTCTGCAGATGACGCGCAACGGATGGCCGAGCGCGTCGACGGCGACTATCTCGCCGAGATGATCGCCGCGTGCGAGACGGCCTCGTGGCAACTGCCCTCCTACCGGGCGGTCGCCGCCACGGCGTGCCGAGCAGCCGAGCGAATCGTGGCCTTTCAGAGCCTCAGCCTCGGTCAAGCGGGGGAGCTCGAGTCCTGGGCGGGCAGCCAGGGACCGGCGAGCGCCGGGTTTGCCTGGTGGGAGGTGGCCGCGGCTGCCGGCTCCTCGCTCCCGGTGCACGCGCTGATTGCCGCCGCCGCGTCACCGGAGCTGTCGGCACAGGACGTCGCGGCTATCGAGACGGCCTACTTTCCTCGCATCGGGGCGCTTCACTCGCTGCTCGACAGCCTTGTCGACGAGGAGGAGGACGCCGCAACAGGTCAGCTGGGCTTGCTCGGGTGCTACCCGTCGCGCCAGGACGCCTCGGATGGGCTGCAAGAGCTCGCCGCTGGCTCGCTGAAGGCTGCCTGCGAATTGCCGAGCGGGGCAGACCACGCACTGGTCGTCACGGCCATGGCGTGCAGCTATCTGGCCGCGCCCGAGGCGTGGGCTGGCGGCGTCGACGTCGTTACGCGGCAGGTGCGAGCATCGCTAGGCCCGCTTGCGCGACCGATGCTGGTCGTCTTTAAGCTGCGCCGCCTGGCGAACCGCTCGCGTCCGGCTCCATTCGCCGCCGCAGTCGCAGACCAGGCGAGGCCGGCAGCAGTCGTTGGCGCCGAGACCCGGGGTGGGGATGCTCGAGCTGCGTGAGCTGGTCAAGCACTACGAGCTGGTCGGCGGCGAGACGGTGCGTGCGGTCGACGGCGTCTCGCTTTCAGTATCCGCCGGCGAGCTGCTCGCACTCTACGGCCCGTCCGGTTCTGGCAAGACGACGCTGCTGCTGATGGTGGCCGCGCTGCTCGAGCCCACGAGCGGCTCGGTGCTGGTCGACGGGCGCAACATCTCGACGCTGTCCGAGCGCGACGCCTCGCAGTACCGGCTGTCCGAGCTGGGCTTCATCCGCCAGAGTTTCGACCTGCTGCCGGGCGTGAGCACACTCGACAATGCGGTCCTGAAGCTGCTGAAGAACGTCCCGTGGCGCGAGGCGCACGCACGCATGAAGCCGTTGCTCGAGCGCCTCGGGCTGGGCAAGCGCCTCGACCAGCATGCAGAGACGCTCTCGATGGGCGAGCGCCAGCGCGTGATGATCGCTCGCGCACTTTCGACCGAACCGCGCCTGTTGCTCGCCGACGAGCCGACCGGGAGCCTCGACACGCAACGAAGCCACGAAGTGCTCGGGCTGCTGCGCGAGTTGTGCCGCGAGCGCGGCGTTGCGGTGGTGCTCGTCAGCCACGACCCGCTCGCCGCCGGCTACGCCGATCGCGTGCTCGCACTGCGCGACGGGCGGCTGGACGGCCACCAGCCCGGCGGAACGCCCGTCCAGCACAGCGTTGGATGATCGCGCTGTCCGGCTCGACGGCCTCACCGGACGCACGATGAGGCTCACCAACATGTTTCACCTGTACCGCGTGCGCCTGCGCTCGCGCCTGCTGCAGGAGTGCTTCGCGGTGATCGGCATCGCCGCCGGCGTCGGGTTGTTGTTCGCGTCGCAGATTGCGAGCAACAGTCTCTCCAGCTCAGTCGCGCAGCTCTCGCAGGGAATCGTCGGCAGCGCGAAGCTCCAGGTCCTCGCGCGCGACCCACGCGGGTTCGATCAGGGCCTGCTGAGCAGTGTTCGCCACGTCGCCGGCGTGAGGCTTGCCGCGCCGCTGCTCGAAGCCAATGCCAACGCCGTCGGCCCCCGTGCGAGCAGATCCGTAGAGCTGATCGGTGCCGACGAGAGCCTCACCCGGCTCGGCGGTACGCTCGTGCGCCACACGCGGCTGGCGCCGTTCGGCGGGGTCGGGGCGATCGTCATGCCGGGGCCGCTCGCCCGGGGCATTGGCGTCACGCGCTTTGGCGCCGAAGCGACGCTGGAGATCGGCGGGCACGTTAGCCAGGCGCCGCTCTACAAACAGCTGTCGGCCCATGAGATTGGGCCGTTGATCGACACGCCGATCATCGTCGCCCCGCTCTCCTTTGCCCAGGAAATGGCTGGTCTGCGCGGCCGCGTCACGCGCATCCTCGTCACGCCGAGCCCAGGCCGGGAGCAGGCGGTGCGGGTTGCGCTGACCCAGCTCGCCCACGGGCGACTGAACGTCACGTCGACGAACTACGACGAGCAGCTGTTCTCCAAGGCGGCGGCGGCCGCGAACCAGTCGACGGTGCTGTTCGCGGTGATCAGTGCGCTCGTCGGCTTCCTCTTCGCGTTCAATGCGATGCTGCTGACCGTCTCGCAGCGACGCCGGTTGATCGCCGACCTGCGTCGTGACGGGTACACGCCTCGTGCGGTGATCGGCGTGCTCCTGCTCGACGCGGCGGTGCTCGGCACGGTCGGCTGCGCGCTCGGCCTGGTGCTGGGCGACGAGCTGTCGATCCAGCTCTTTCACTCCAACCCTGGCTTTCTCTCTTCGGCCTTCACGGTGGGTTCGGCACGGGTGGTGGGCGCGCAGAGCGTCGCCGTCGCCGTCGCCGGAGGGATGCTCGCGGCCGTAGTCGCCGTGCTCAGCCCGCTGCGCGACATCCTCTCGCGCGATCCGCTGGCGGCGATCGCGCCACGACAGCTGGCAGCGACCAGGACCGTCACGCGCTGGCGGACCGCTCTGGGAGCCCTCTTCGTGGCGATTGCCGTGGCCACTCTCCTCGCGATTCCGCGACTCGCGATCGTCGGCATGGTGGCGCTGACGTGCGCGCTGTTCCTGTGGCTGCCGCTCGGCCTGGATGCGACTCTCGCGTCGATCGCCCGTCTGGCGCGAAAAGTGACCAGCGCCGTGCCGCACATCGCTGTAAGTGAGCTTCGCGCCGGGCGCTCGCGGGCGGTGGCGATCGCGGCGACTTGCTCGATCGCCGTGTTCGGCAGCGTCTCGATCCAGGGCGCCCATGGTGACCTGCAGCATGGGCTCGAAAACGCTGCGCACGACATGAACGCGTTCACCGACGTCTGGGTCTCGCCGGCTGGCTCGTTCAACCTGCTGATGACCCAGCCGTTCCCGGCGACCTCGCTCGCACGACTGCAGCACCTTGCGAGCGTTCGCCAGACGAGCGTCTATCGCGGCGGGCTGCTCGACTGGCGCGAGCGGCGCATCTGGGTGATCGCTCCCCCGTCCACGGCCCGACCCCTGATCCCGCCGAGCCAGCTGGTCGAAGGCAATCTCGCGGCGGCAGGTACCCACGTACGCGCCGGTGGCTGGGTCGTTCTTTCACAGGCGCTCGCCGCAGAACACCACCTGCACATCGGCGATTCCTTCACGCTGCCCGCGCCGCGTCCGTCAACCTTCCGTCTCGCGGCCGTCTCGACGAACATCGGCTGGGCGCCGGGGGCGATCGTGATGAATGCCGACGACTACATGCGCGCGTGGGGAAGCCCCGAGCCGAGCGCGCTCAACGTGCTGCTCTCGCCCGGCACCGCTCCCGCCCAAGGCCGCCGCGCGATCGAACGCGCGCTCGGAACCGGCTCCGGCCTGACCGTGCAGACCGCCGGGCAGCATGCCGACAAGCAGCACACGCTCACCCGCCAGGGGCTTGCGCGGCTGTCGCAGATCGCGACGCTGATCCTCGCCGCCGCCGTCCTGGCCACGGCGGCGGCGATGGGAGCGATGGTCTGGCAGCGCCGCCCGCGCTTGGCGAAGTTGAAGCTCGAGGGCTTCTCGCCACGCGAGCTGTGGGGCACGATCCTGCTCGAGAGCGTCCTGTTGCTGCTCGTCGGTTGCGCCGGCGGGGCGCTTCTGGGCCTGCTCGGCCAGCAGCTCCTCGATCGCGCGCTCGCGTCGGTCATCAACTACCCAGTAGTCCGCTCGGTTGCCTTGCCGACGGCGCTCGCGGCTCTGGCGATTGTTACCGCCGCGGCGCTCGCGGTTCTCAGCGTGCCTGGCTATCTCGCCGCGCGCGTGCCGGCGAGTCTCGCCCTGCAGGATTGACCGCCATGCACCGTTGCGTTGACGGGGGAGATGCAGACGTTTTGCGCGGGACCGCCCTGGCCGGCGCGGCGACGGCTGGCGACCGTGTGCGAGCGCCTCCCTGGCCCGCGCAGCGCCACCCGGTGTGGATGAGCCTGCGTCAATGTCTCGTCCCGGTCGACCTCCCAGTCGACGTCGTAGTCGTCCTCGAGCAATAGGAACGAGCGGGTGAGACGCAGGGCGCCGAGCGTGCGCTGCGCGAGCGTGGGGGTTCTTGCGCTTGCGAACATCTGTTCGTAGAAGGTAGGCCCGGCTCCGGACGGACCGGATGCGAACGTACGTACGTATCCGATGTCATGCCGCAAGCTCGCATTGCAGAGCCGTTTTCGGGCCGGTCGGCGTGCAAGGAAGATTGCAGGAAGGGGTGTCTCGGACGGTCGGCCGCAGCGACGGTCGCGAAGGTCTGCAGCGACCGGGCAGGGTAGTGCGCGTGCGGCGCGAACTTGACTGGGCAGATGGCTGTTACGCTTGCCAGGCGCGATGCGAACGCCCCGCCGTGGGGCCGACGGCGGCGTGCACAGCTCATGGAGAAGTTCGTCATCGAAGGTGGCGTACCGCTGTCCGGCACGATGGTTCCGGCCGGGAACAAGAACGGTGCGCTTCCGATCCTCGCGTCGGCCCTCCTCACCGAGGACGAGGTGATCGTGCGCAACGTTCCGCGCATCCGCGACGTCGAGGCGATGCTCAACATCCTGCGCGCCGTCGGCGTGGCCGTCACCTGGCGCGGGCCCAACGAGGTAGCGCTGTGCGCCGCCTCCGCGCGCGAGGTCGAGGTCGAGCGGGAGCTCGCCGAGCTGATCCGCGCGTCGTTCCTGCTCGCCGGGCCGCTGCTCGCGCGCTTCGGGCACGCGGTCATGTCGCCGCCCGGCGGCGACGTGATCGGACGCCGCCGCCTGGATCCCCACCTCGATGCCTTCCGCGCGATGGGCGCGAACGTCGAGTGCGACGGCGAGATCGTGCTCGACGCTCCTCGCGGACTTCGCTCGACCGACGTGTTCATGGACGAGCCCTCGGTGATGGCCACCGAGAACGTCCTACTCGCCGCCGCACTGACGCCTGGCACGACGGTCATCGGCAACGCCGCCTCAGAGCCGCACGTCCAAGACCTCGCGCGCATGCTCGTGAAGATGGGCGCAGACATCCAGGGCATCGGCTCGAACCTGATCACCGTCAACGGCGCAGAGCGTCTGCACGGCTGCGAGCACGACGTCGCGCCCGACCACATCGAGATCGGCAGCTTCATGGCGCTCGCCGGCGTCACCGGCGGCGAACTGCGCATCAAGGACACCGTCCCCGGCGACCTGCGCATGATCCGCCTGGTGTTCGAGCGCCTCGGACTGCGCTCGGAGCTCGACGGAAACGACTTGCTCGTCCCCGGCGGGCAGAAGCTCGTCGCGCAGGCGGACGTCGGCGAATACAAGAGCAAGATCCAGGACGGGCCGTGGCCGGCGTTTCCCGCCGACCTGACGTCGATCGCCGTCGCGCTGGCGACCCAGGCCGAGGGCTCGATCCTGGTGCACGAGTGGATGTTCGAGAACCGCCTGATCTTCACCGACAAGCTGATCCTGATGGGTGCGGACATCGTCATGTGCGATCCGCACAGGGCGATCGTCACCGGACCGCGCAGGCTGCGCGGCGAGCGCGTGGAGTCGCCGGACATCCGCGCCGGCATGGCCATGCTGTTGGCAGCGCTGTGCGCCGACGGACGCTCAGAGATCGGCAACATCCGCCAGATCGATCGTGGCTACGAGCGCATCGACGAGCGCCTGCGCGAGCTTGGCGCACGCATCGAGCGCGTCGCCATCGAGCCCGTCCACGCGTAGCGTCCCAGGCAACCGCGTAACCTCGGGGCGGCAATGATCCATCCCATCCCCAGCGGCACGCGCGACGTGCTTCCACAGGAGACGGGCGAGGTGCGCGCGATCACCGACACGCTGCGGACCGCCTTCGATCGCCACGGCTACGGCGAGATCTACACGCCGGCGCTGGAGTACGAGTCCGTGCTCGCGCGCGCCGACATGGCCGAAGCGCAGCCCGCCTACCGCGTGTTCGACGAGACCGGCGTGGTGCTCGCGCTGCGCTCGGACATGACCGTGCCGATCGCGCGCGTCGTCGCGACGCGCTACGCGTCCAGCGAGCCGCCGCTGCGCTTCTGCTACTTCGCGCACTGTTACCGCGGCGTGCGCCCGCAGCGCGGACAGCTGCGCGAGCTGCTGCAGGCGGGTATCGAGCTGATCGGCTCGCCCGCGCCCGAGGGAACCGCGGAGGCGCTCACCGTGCTCTGTCGCTCGCTCGACGCGGTCGGGCTGAAGGACTACCGCGTGGGCATGGGCGACGCCTCGCTGTTTCCCGCGCTGATGGCCAGCCTGCAGGTGCGCGAGCCGGTGCGCCACGGGCTGCTGGAAGCGCTCGTGCGGCGCGACTTCGTCGAGCTCGGACAGCGCCTGCACGACGCGGGCCTCGACGGTCAGGCGGCCGACCTGCTGCTCGACGTGCCCCAGCGCCGCGGAGGCCCCGAGCTCTTGACCGATGCGCCCGAGCCCGCCGTGGAGGCCGTGACGGGCATGCGCCGCGTGTACGAGCTGCTCGACCCCGACGTCGCCGAACGCGTGATCTTCGACCTTGGGCTGATCCGCAACATCGGCTACTACACGGGCGCCGTCTTCGAGGTCTACGACCCCGCGCTCGGCACTCCGATCGGCGGCGGCGGGCGCTACGACGAGCTGCTCGGACGCTTCGGGCGCGCCCTGCCCGCCGTCGGCTTCGCGCTCGACGTCGACCAGCTGCACCAGGCGCTCGCCGGCGAGGAACGCGGCACCGGGCTGCTGCTGGCGGGCTCGGCCGACGGCGCTGGCGGGGGGGCGCTCTCGTGAGCCCGATCCACGGCCTGAAGATCGCCGTCCCCCGCGGCGCCCTGTTCGAGGGCACCGTCGATCTGCTCGCGGCGCTCGGTCTCGACACCGAGGAGCTGCGGGCGAATGACCGCAAGCTGCTGTTCGAGGACATCGGCGTGATCACGATGCGACCGTCAGACGTGCCCACGTACGTCGAGGCGGGCGCCGCCGATCTCGGCGTGACGGGCAAGGACGTCCTGCTGGAGCAGCGCGGGCACGCGCCGAACGAGCACGGCCGCGATGTCTATGAGCTGCTCGACCTCGGCTTCGGGCGTTGCACGATGGTGATGGCCAGCAAGGCGGGCCCGGACCCGGCCGTCGAGTCGCTGCGCCGCCTCGGCGTCATGCGCGTTGCCACCAAGTATCCGCGGATCGCCGCGCGGCACCTGGAGGAGACCGGCCGTCAGGGCGAGATCGTCGAGGTCAAGGGCTCGGTCGAGCTGGCGCCGCTGACCGGCATGGTCGACGCGATCGTCGACTTGACCGCCACCGGCACGACGCTGCGCGAGAACAACCTGGTCGTGCGCGAGGAGATCGTCGTCTGCACCGCGAGGCTGATCGCCAACCCGGTCGCACACAAGCTCAAGGCGGCGCAGATCGACGCCCTGCTCGGGCAGCTGCGCGGCCTCCCCGCCGCGAGCGCGTCCTGAGATGCGCCTGCAGCGCATCGGCATCGCAGAGCTCGAGGGACTCGGCGGAGCCACTGGGGTGGCGGCCCACGTGCGTTCGCTGGTGCCCGGCGCGAGCTCTGTCGAGCAGGCCGTGCGGGAGATCGTGCAGCGCGTTCGCGCCGAGGGCGACGCCGCGGTCCTCGACTACACGCGGCGCTTCGACGCCACCGCCGCCGACCGATCGCAGCTCGGCCGGCGGGCGCTCGTCGTCGCGCCCGAGCAGCTCGACGAGGCGATCAAGCGCCTCCCGCTCGACGTCGTCGCCGGGCTGCAGGTGACGATCGCCAACGTCGCGCAGGTCGCCGACGCCGGCGTGCGCGACGACGCGGCCGTCGATCTTCCCCAGGGCCAGCGCATCGTCCTGCGCGAGATCCCCGTCGCCTCCGCCGCGATCTACGTCCCCGGCGGTCGTGCGCCGTATCCGAGCACTGTCGCGATGGGCGTCGTCACCGCGCGCGCCGCCGGCGTGCTCGACGTCGCCGTGTGCGCTCCACCGGGCGTCGACGGCGAGATAGACGCGGTGATCCTCGGCGCCTGCCGGCTGTGCGGCGTGCAGCGCGTCTACCGCATGGGCGGGGCGCAGGCGATCGCCGCGCTCGCCTACGGCACCGACACGGTCGCGCGCGTGGACGTCGTCGTCGGTCCCGGCAACCTGTACGTGCAGGAGGCCAAGCACCAGCTCTCGGCGACGGTCGGCATCGACGGCTTCGCCGGGCCCAGCGATCTGCTGGTCGTGCTCGGAGCCGAGGTCGGCGAGCGCGAGGTTCACCTGGCGGCGCTGGACATGCTCGCGCAGGCCGAGCACGGCGAGGGCACACTCGTCGTCGCGGCCTCGTCCGGTCCTGGGGTCAACGATGCCCTCGCGGCGAAGTTGGAGAGCTTGGAGGCGGAGCTTCCCGCCGCCGGCGGCACGTTTGCGCTCATCGACGCGTTCGACGCGCGCGGCGCCGTGGAGCTGGCAAACGCCTTCGCGCCCGAGCACCTGCAGCTGATCGGCGCGGACGCCGAGGCGCTCGCGTCGCGGGTGCAGTCGGCCGGCTGCGTGTTCGTCGGCGCTGCCAGCGCGACCGCGTTCGGCGACTACGTGGCGGGCTCCAACCACGTCCTTCCCACCGGCGGCGCGGCGCGCTTTGCCTCGATGCTCTCCCCGCGGCACTTTCGCCGGCGCATGGCCGAGGTGCGCATCGACGCCGCCGGGGCGGGCAAGCTCGCCAATGCGGGCGCGCCGATCGCCCGCGCGGAGGGGTTTGAGTGGCACGCGCGGTCGATGGAGGCGCGCATCGGCGACAATTAGCCGATGTCCGCTTCAGCAGCGAAGAGAACCGCCACGATCGAGCGCCGCACGGGCGAGACCGACGTGCGCCTGTCGCTGACGCTGGAAGGCTCCGGTGCGGGGACGCGCGAGACGGGTGTCGGCTTTCTCGACCACATGCTCGACCTGCTCGCGCGCCACGGGCGCATCGACCTCGACGTGAAGGTCAGCGGCGACCTGCAGACGGGCGCGCACCACACCGCCGAGGACACGGCGATCGTGCTCGGCCAGGCGCTCGACGAGGCGCTCGGCCAGCGCAGCGGCATCGTGCGCTACGGATCGGCGACCGTGCCGATGGACGAGGCGCGCGCGAGCTGTGCGGTCGACATCTCCGGACGTCCGTTCACGGCCTTCGACGCGCAGCTGCCGCCGGGCTCGACCGGCGGCTTCGAGCACGAGCTGACCGAGGAGTTCTTCCGCGCGCTCGCCAACGCGGCCAAGCTCACGCTGCACCTGCGCGTGCAAGCCGGCAGCAACGCCCACCACATGATCGAGGCCGCCTTCAAGGCGTTCGCGCGCGCGTTGCGCCAAGCCGTCGCGATCGACCCGAGTGAGAGCGGCGTGCCGAGCACGAAGGGAACGCTGACCGCATGACCGCCCTGATCGACGAGCCTGTCGAGATCGCGGTCGTCGACTACGGCATGGGCAACCGCCGCTCGGTCGAGAAGGCGCTCGCACACGTCGGCGCACGGGCGACCGTCAGCGGCGATCCCGAACGGCTGCGCAGCGCGGCCGGACTGGTCGTCCCCGGCGTCGGCGCGTTCCCGCGCGCGATGGAGCGCCTGCGCGAGCTCGGCCTGGACGAGCTGCTGCGCGAGCGCGTCGCCGCAGGCACGCCGGTGCTCGGCATCTGCCTCGGGCTGCAGCTGGCGTTCGACTACTCCTCAGAGCTCGGCGGCGCCGAGGGCTTGGGGATCATCGCCGGCGAGGTGCACCGACTGCGGGCCGATCAGCTCAAGCTCCCGCACATCGGCTGGAACGAGGTGAGCTTCGGCAAACCCGATTCGCCGCTCGTCGCAGACCTGCCGCTGCGGTGCGCCTTCTACCACGTGCACTCCTTCGCGGCCGTCCCGTCGCGCGAGCAGGACGTGCTCGGCACGGCGACCTACGGCGCGCCGTTCGTGACAGCCGTCGAGAAGGGCTCGTTCTACGGCGTGCAGTTCCACGCCGAGAAGTCCTCCGCCGCGGGCCTGCGCCTGCTGGCGAACTTCGCGCGCATCTGCGTCGGCGCGCTCGCGCCCAGTCACGCCGGCGCCGACACCGCCCGGTGAACCTCTATCCGGCGATCGACATCCTCGGCGCCAACGCCGTGCGCCTGGTCAAGGGCGACTTCGACGCGAAGAAGGTCTATGACCAGGATCCGCTGTCTGCGGCACGCGCATTCGCCGACGCCGGCGCTCGCCATCTGCACGTCGTCGACCTCGATGGCGCGAAGACCGGCGAGCCGGTCAATCTCGAGCACCTGCGTCGGATCGCCGACGAGCTGGGGCTGCCGGTGCAGTACGGCGGCGGGCTGCGCACCGCGGCGGCCGTCGACGACGCTCTCGCCGCGGGCGCTTCGCGCGTGATCCTCGGTACGGCCGCCTTCACCGACCCGGATCTCCTGCGCGCTGCGCTGCACACGCACGGCGTCGAGCGCGTGCTCGTGTCCGTCGACGTGCGCGGCGGATACGTCGCGACGCACGGTTGGCTTCAGACGACCGAGGTGCGTGCGCGTGACGCGTTCGAGCGCCTGCGCGCGCAGGGCGTCGCGAACTTCGTCTTCACGAACATCGACCACGATGGGATGCTCGACGGCGCCAACCGCGACGAGGCGATCTGGGTCGGCGCGGCGGCCGGCGAGAGCGGGCAGGGGGGCGTGATCCTCTCCGGCGGCATCGGCGAGCTGAGCCATCTTCAGGCGCTTGTCGAGCTGAAGGCGCAGCTCGCGCTGGAGCGCCTGGACGGCGTGATCGTCGGCAAGGCGCTGTACGAGCAGCGCTTCACCGTCGCCGAGGCGCTGCAGGCGCTCGCCGGCTGATCGCAGCCCCGCCGATCGCTACGGTGACTGCGTGCATTTCAAGCGCGTGATCCCGTGCCTGGACGTCGACGCCGGACGCGTCGTCAAGGGCGTCGAATTCCTCGACATCCGCGACGCCGGCGACCCGGTGCAGCTGGCCGCGCACTACGACCGCGAGGGCGCAGACGAGCTGGTGTTCCTGGACATCACCGCCACGCACGAGAAGCGCGACACGATCGCCAAGCTCGCGCGTGCGACGGCCGACGACGTGTTCGTGCCGTTCACGATCGGCGGCGGCATCCGCTCGATCGAGGACGCCCAGGCGGTGCTGGACTCGGGCGCCGACAAGGTGTCGATCAACTCGGCGGCGCTGGAGCGTCCGCAGCTGATCGACGAGCTGGCGGAGGTGTTCGGCTCGCAGTGCGTCGTGCTGGCGATCGACGCGAAAGCGGACCCGTTCGTCGGCGGCGGGCTCGACGACCCGTCGAAGTGGGAGGCCTACCTGGCGGGCGGGCGCACGCCGACCGGGCGCGATGTGGTGCAGTGGGCGCGCGAGGGCGTGCAGCGCGGCGCCGGGGAGATCCTGCTCACGAGCATGGACCGCGACGGCACCAACGACGGCTATGACCTCGCGCTCACGGCCGCCGTGAGCGAGGCGGTGAGCGTGCCCGTGATCGCCTCGGGCGGCGCCGGCGAGCTCGAGCACCTGGCCGAGGCGCTGCGCGCGGGCGCCGACGCGGCGCTGTGCGCATCGATCTTCCACTACGGCCACCACACGATCGCCGAGGCCAAGTCACACCTCGCCGCGGCCGGCATCCCCGTGCGGATCGGTTGAGGCCGGCGGGGCGTCGCGGGGGCGAGCATGGGCGAGATGCGCGACAGGGGCGCGGCGCTGCTGGGACGCCTGCGCGAGCTGCCGGGCGGTCCTGAGCTGCTCGATCTCGCAGCCGAGCGCGACGACGTCGAGCTGGTCGGCGGCGCTGCGCGCGACCTGCTGCTCGGGCGCGACCCGCGCGAGCTCGATGTCGTCGTGGACGGCACAGCGCAGGCTTTCGCCGATCTACTCGTTTGCACTCTCGATGACCGCTTCGCGGAGGATGGCGTGCGTGGTGGCGTGCAGGCGCACGAGCGCTTCGGCACGGCGGCAGTTCGCTGGAGCGCCGGGCGGATCGACGTGGCGACGCGCCGGGCGGAGTCCTACGCGTTCCCCGGCGCGCTGCCCGACGTGCGCGCGGGCACGCCCGAGCAGGACCTGCGGCGCCGCGACTTCACCGTCAACGCGATCGCCGTCTCGCTTGGCGGCGCGCGGCGCGGTGAGCTGCGCGCCGTCGCGCACGCGCTCGACGATCTCGCCGCGTCGCGCCTGCGCGTGCTGCGCGACGACAGCTTCGCCGAGGACCCCACGCGCCTGTTGCGCCTGGCGCGCTATCGCGCGCGGCTGCGCTTCGAGCCCGACGCGCACACCGCGCGCCTGGCGGCCGAGGCGATCGCGGCAGGGGCGCTCGCGACGGTCTCGCACGCGCGCATCGGCGCGGAGCTGCGCTTGGCGCTGGCCGAGCCCGACCCGGTCGGCGCGCTGGAGTCGCTGGCGCAGCTCGGCGTGCTCGCGGCGCTGCACGAGGCGATCGAGCTCGACGCGCCGCTCGC
The DNA here is from genome assembly GCA_017882375.1 of Solirubrobacteraceae bacterium. Taxonomy (GTDB): domain Bacteria; phylum Actinomycetota; class Thermoleophilia; order Solirubrobacterales; family Solirubrobacteraceae; genus Palsa-744. The sequence goes on from JADGPP010000036.1 coordinate 15,894, forward strand.
GCGCGCGGCGCTCGACGCGCTGCCGCCGGGGGCCGACGCATGGCCGGACGTGCTGCTGCTCGCGTCGTTGCTGCTGCCCGCCCACTCCTACGACACCACCGCCTACGAGACGCGATTGCGCGCGCTGCTCGACGGCTTTGAGATTCCCGCGGCCGAGCGCGAGCGAACGGTGCACAGCGCGATCCTCGCGCCGCGCGTCGCCGAGCGCCTGCAACACGCGCAGACGTCGTCGCAGGTCTATGAGACCACGCACGACGCGCCGCTGGAGGCGGTCGCGCTCGCCGCTGCGCTGGCCGACGCCGAGGGACGCGGCGACGCGGCCGACCTCGCGCGCCGCTGGCTTTGCGAGCTGCGCCACGTGCGCCTGGCGATCAACGGCGACGACCTGCTCGCCGCCGGCGTCGCCGCCGGACCGGAGGTCGGCCGGCGCCTGGCGCACGCGCTCGCGCGCAAGCTCGACGGCGAGCTCGGCCAGGGACGCGAGGCCGAGCTGAGCGCCGCGCTGGAGGATCTGTGAGCAAGGCGTGCGAGCGATCGTGAGTGCCGCCCAGGCACGCGTGGTGGAACACGCCGAGGGGTTCTCGTGCGAGCTGCCCGGCGGCGCGCGAGCGCTGTTCACCTCGCGCGCGCACGGCAACCTGTCGACACAGCGCGGCGACGGGCACGAGCGCGGGCGCTCGGCCCGCGACCGGCTATGTGAGGAGCTGGCCACGGACTGGCTGTGCGCGAGCCGCCAGGTCCACGGCACGACCGTCCAGCGCGTGCGCGCGGTGCAGGGGAGCGGGGGAGAGGCGGTGGCGATCGACGCCGACGGGCACGCCACCGGCGTGCGCGGCGTCGGCGCGATGGTGCTGACCGCCGACTGCCTGCCCGTGGCTCTCGCCGGCGACGGCGCCGTGGCGATGGTGCACGCGGGCTGGCGCGGCCTCGCCGCGGGAGTGCTCGAGGAGGGCGTGCGCGCGCTGCGCGACGTCGGCGGTGCGGGGCCGCTCGTCGCCGCGATCGGTCCGGGCGCCGCGGTCTGCTGCTATGAGGTCGGGCCGGAGGTGCACGCGGCGTTCGGCGGCGTCCATCGCGCCGGCGAGAACATCGACCTGCGCGAGATCGCGCGCGATCGCCTGCTGGCGGCGGGCGTCGCGCAGGTGCTCGACGCGCGCGCGTGCACGATCTGCGACGCGCGCTTCTTCTCTCACCGGCGCGAAGGCCAGCGCGCCGGGCGCCAGGCGGGAATCGCGTGGCGCAGCTGATCTCCGGCCTGCAGGTTCAGCGCATCCGCGCCAACCTCGAACGGGTCCGCGAGCAGATCGCCGATGCGCGAGAGCGCGCGCCCGCGCGTGCGCCGTCCGGCCGGCGACACGAGGTCGAGCTGCTGGCGGCGATCAAGTACGTCGCAAGCGACGACCTGCCGCTGCTCGCCGACGCGGGCATCGGGCTGGTCGGCGAGAACCGTGCGCAGGAGCTGGCCGCCAAGCACGCCGCGCACGGTGAGCTGTTCGAGTGGGACTTCATCGGCCAGCTGCAGAGCCGTCGCGTGCGCGCGATCGTCCCGTACGTGCGCCTGATCCATTCGGTTGCCTCCGAGTCGGCGCTGCGCGAGCTGCGGCGCCACCGCGGGCAGGCGCGACCGGGGCTGCGCATCCTGATCGAGGTGAACGTCGCCGGCGAGCAGGGCAAGGCGGGCGTCGCGCCCGAGCAGCTCGGCGAGCTCGTCGCGCGCTCGCCCGTGCCCGTCGCGGGCCTGATGACGATGCCGCCGCTGGCGGCCAGGCCCGAGGACAACCGGCGCTGGTTCGCCGCGCTGCGCGAGCTCGCCGACGAGCACGCGCTCGAGCACCTGTCGATGGGCACCTCGCAGGACTACGTCGTCGCCGTGCAGGAGGGAGCGACCATCGTGCGAATCGGCACGAGACTGTACGATTAGTCCTCCGCGCGCAGCGCCGGCCGGCCGGTGCTCTGGGCCGGCGAATGTCTAGCATGAGCAGGGAATCCGTCCCTCCGGGCGAAAACGCACCTACACGAATGGCTTTCCGCGACTCCTGGCACAGCGCGCTCGTCTACTTCGGCCTAGCCGAGGAGTATCACGACGACTTCGACGAAGCTCCGCCCGAGGCGGAGATCGAGGATCGCTACCGCGAGCGGCCCAACGTGCGCCGCCTGCGCCGGCGCCGCGACGAGTTCGACGACATCTTCGCCGACGACGAGCGCGAGGGCGGGCGCGCCGGGCGCTCGACGACCCAGCTCAAGTCAGTTGGCGGCGCCCGTGGCAACGGAGACGTGCGCGTGCACCTGGTGATCCCCAAGTCGTTCAACGACGCCCAGCAGATCGCCGACAAGTTCAAGGACTCGATCCCCGTGATCCTCAACCTGCAGAGCTCGGATACCGACCTGTCCAAGCGCCTGATCGACTTCGCCTCCGGCCTGACCTACGCGCTCGACGGAGGCATGCAGCGGATCGCCGACAAGGTCTTCATGCTCACGCCGCGCAACGTCGAGATCTCCGCCGAGGAGCGGGCGCGTCTGATCGAGAAGGGCTTCTTCAACCAGAGCTAGCCGGGCGCTCGCTGGGCTCGGCCGGCCTCTAGTCTGGACCCGGTATGCAAGTTGGTCTGATCGGCGCAGGAAACATGGCCCGCGCGCTCGCGCGCGGATGGGGACGGCCGCTGCTGTGCGCCGACCCGCTGGCCGAGCGCGCCCGAGCGCTGGCCGAGGAGGTCGGCGGCGAGGCGCTGAGCGACAACGCCGAGGTGGCGCGCCGCGCCGATCTCGTCGTCCTCTGCCACAAGCCCGCGCAGTTGCATGACGTTGCCCGCGAAGTCGCTCCGCACGCCAAGGCCGTCGCGTCGATTCTCGCCGCGACGCCGCTGCAGGCGCTGCGCGACGCCTACCCGGGCAAGCCCGTCTACCGCTTCATCCCGTCGCTGCCCGTCGAGGTTCGTCAGGGCGCCGTCGTGCAGGCGGCCGATCCGGCGGGCGCCGAGGACGACCTCGACGCGGCCGTCAGCGCGCTGTTTGCCGAGCTCGGCACGCTCGTGCAGCTCGACGATGCTCTCGTCGACGTCGCCATGGGCCTGATGTCGTGCGCGCCCGCATACGTCGCGCTCGTCGCCGAGGCGCAGATCGACGCCGGCGTGCGCCGTGGCATCCCCGCCCCCCAAGGCGCCGAACTGGTCGTGCAGACGCTCTCCGGCACCGCCGAGCTGCTGCGCCGGCGCAACTACGACACCGTCGCCGTGCGCCGCGAGGTCTCCTCGCCCGGCGGGCTGACAGCGCGCGGCGTCGACGCGCTGGAGCGCGCCGGCCTGCGTGCGGCGTTCAGCGACGCACTCGACGCCGTGCTCGAGCCGAGGGGCTGACGTCGCGATGGTTCTCGCCAGCGCACGCACGCAGATCGCCGAATACCTGTCGACGCTGATCTACGTCTACACGCTGCTGATCATCCTCTACATCGTCATCCAGCTGCTGTTCTCCGTCGGCGTGCGCCCACCGTACTCGCGCACGGTCGACGTGGTGCTCGGCTTCCTGCGCGACATCTGCGAGCCGTTTCTGCGCATCTTCCGCCGCGTGCTGCCGTCGTTCGGTGGCTTTGATTTCAGCCCGATCCTCGCGATCATCACGCTGCAGATCGTCAACACGATCGTCGTCCACGACCTGATCCACGGCTGACGCCGTGCCGGCGGTCGAGGATCGGGCGCCGATCGAGCGACGCGCTCGCAGCGCCGGCGCGCGCCGGCTCGCGGGCCCGTGGCTTCGCGCCGCGCTCGTGCTCGGCGTCGTCGTCGTCGTCGACCAGCTGACAAAGCGCGCCGTCGAAGGCTCGATCGTGCAGGGCGAAGAGCGCAGACTGCTGCCCGGCGTGCAGCTCGTCGACACGCGCAACCACGGCATCGCCTTCGGCTTCCTGCCCGGCAGCGACGTCGGCGTGACGATCGCCATCGGCGTTGCGCTGCTCGCGCTGCTCGTCTACTTCGCGCTGCGCAGCGCCACGCCGCTGATCTGGCTGCCGACCGGCATGCTGATCGGCGGCGCCATCGGCAACGTCGTCGATCGCATCCGCGCCGGATCGGTCACCGACTTCATCAAGCTGCCGCTCGGCTGGCCGCCGTTCAACCTCGCCGACATGTCGATCACGCTCGGCGTCGTGATCCTGTTCCTCGTGATCGACCATTCGCGACATGCCCAGCGGTGACGCCGGCGGCCCGCACGCCCCGCCGCCCTTTCAGATCGCCTACGAGGACGAGCACCTACTCGTCGTCGACAAGGCGCCCGGCGTCGTCGTGCACCCGGCAAAGGGCCATCGCGAGGACACGCTCTCGCAGCTTCTGGCACCCAGTGCGTCCGGCGGCGATCCCGAGCGCGCCGGCATCGTCCACCGCCTCGATCGCGACACCTCCGGGTTGCTCGTCGTCGCGCGCTCAGATCAGGCGCACGTCCTGCTGCAAGCGGCGCTCGCGCGGCGTGAGATCGAGCGCGAATACCTCGCCCTCGTGCAGGGTCGCCCGCCGGCGCGCTCGGGCACGATCGAGGCGCCGATCGGGCGAGACCCGCGCATTCGCACGCGCATGGCCGTCGGCGGCGCCCATGCGCGCGAGGCCCGCACGCATTTTCAGCTCGACCGTGCGCTCGCCGAGCACTCGCTGCTGAGCCTGCGCCTGGAGACGGGCAGGACGCATCAGATCCGCGTGCACCTGCGCGCGATCGGCCACCCGGTCGCCGGCGACCCCGAATATGGAACGCCCGGCATGCTCGGCCTGCAACGCCAGTTCCTGCACGCCACGCGTCTGGCCTTCGCGCACCCGATCAGCGGCGAGCGGATCGAGGTCTCCTCGCCGCTGCCCGCCGATCTGCAGGCGGCGCTGCGCCGCGCCGAACGGCTATCCTGAGCGGCCAACCAGAACTTCTACCCGTCCGGATCCTCGGTCGTGGCCCTGCCCGCAGTTGCGACACAAGTCGCGCTTCGGGTCCGCGCCGACCGGGCGGAACTCATCAATAAATAAAAAAGGGAGTACCCCGTGGCTCAGGTAGGCATCGCGGAGCTGCTGGAGGCCGGCGTTCACTTCGGCCACCAGACGCGCCGCTGGAACCCCAAGATGCGCCGCTTCATCTTCGGCGAGCGTGGTGGCAACTACATCATCGACCTCGTCAAGACGTCCGCGCTGCTCGATCAGGCGCAGGCGTTTGCCAACGAGCTTTCCCATCGTGGCGGAACGGTCCTGTTCGTAGGCACCAAGAAGCAGGCTCGCGACACGGTCAAGGAGGTCGCCGAATCGGCTGACATGCCGTTCGTCAACCACCGCTGGCTCGGCGGTCTGCTGACCAACTTCCAGACGATCAGCCTGCGCATCCGCCGCCTGCACGACCTCGAACGCTACGAGACCGAGGGCCAGCTGGCGCTGCTGCCGACGCGCGAGCGCATGGCCGCGCAGGCCGACCTGGCCAAGCTGCGCGCCAACCTCGGCGGCGTCAAGAACATGCAGCGCGTGCCCGACGCGATGTTCGTCATCGACCTCAAAACCGAGGAGATCGCCGTCAAAGAGGCGCGGCGCCTGCGCATCCCGATCATCGGCCTCGTCGACACCAACTGCGACCCCGACGGCATCGACTACGTGATCCCCGGCAACGACGACGCGATTCGCTCCTGCGCCCTGATCACGCAGGCGATCGGCCAGGTCGTGCAGGAGGGTCACTCGATCTTCCGCGCCGAGGAGGAGCGTGCACGCAAGGAAGCCGAGGAGAAAGCGCGCATCGAGGCCGAGGCCCGCGCCAAGCGCGAGGCCGAAGAGAAGGCCAAGCGCGAGGCCGAGGAACAGGCCAAGAAAGAGGCCGAAGAGAAAGCTGCCGCCGAGCGCGCAGCCGCCGCTGCCGCGCAGGCTCCACCGGCCGCCGCCGCGCCGTCGCAGGACGCCCCGGCGCCTGCTGCCGCCAAAGCGCCCGACGCGCCGGCTGCGCCAGCAAAAGCGCCCGACGATAAAGCGGTAGCCAGCCAGCCCGCCAAGGAGCAGTCCGCGCCGCCCGAGACGGCCGCCGAGAGCGAGGCCGAGGCGCCTGAGGCGCCTGCCGCCGAGACGCCCGCCGCAGAGCCCGTGGCGGTGGCCGAGACCGCAGATGACAGCGCCCAGACCGCCGAGCCGGCCAAGGAGGCACAGAAGCAATGAGCGCAGTCGAGGTTTCGGCCAAAGACGTCAAGGCGTTGCGCGAGCGCACGAGCGCCGGAATGATGGATTGCAAGAAGGCCCTCACCGAGGCCGAGGGCGACATGGACAAGGCCGTCGAGATCCTTCGCCTGAAGCAGGGCAAGAAGATCCAGGATCTCGGCGAGCGCACGGCGACGGAGGGAACCGTTCAGGCCTACATCCACGCCGGCGCGCGTGTCGGCGTGCTGATCGAGGTCGACTGCAACACCGACTTCGTCGCCAACAACGACGACTTCGTCGGCTTCGCGCGCGACGTCGCCCTGCAGATCGCCGCGACGCCGACCGTCAAGTACGTCAGCCGCGATGACGTCCCCGCCGACGTGCGCGACGCCGAGGCGCGCATCTACGAGCAGGAGGCCGCCGACAAGCCCGAGAACGTGCGCGAGAGAATCCTCACCGGCAAGCTCGACTCGTGGTATGAGACGATCGTGCTGCTCGAGCAGGAGATGCACAACCCGAAGTTCGACGGCAAGACCGTGCAGCAGCTGCGCGACGAGCTGACCGCGACGACCGGCGAGAACGTCGTCATCAGGCGATTCGCGCGCTTTGCCGTCGGTCAGTAGGGCGACCGGCGATCTCAGCACGGAGCCGCCGCGGAGGCGCGGGGGGCGCGGGGGGCGCAGGTGGTGTTCTCTCTTGCACGCTGCGGTAGCCATGGTATATACGCCGTAAATACTATGGCGCACTGTCTCTGCAAAGCGACACCGCCAACGCTGCGCTGTGTAAATACCATGGCGCACAGATTCTGCGAACGGACACCGACACACCGGCCTTCTGTAAATACCATGGCGCACACACTCTGCGAAGCGACACACCCACACAGCGCGCCGTAAATACCTTCGCTACCGCCCGTCGCTGCAACGACGTGCGCCACCGCACCGCTCGGCCGCGGACACGGTGACTGAGTAGGCTCTCGCGTCGATGGCCGCCGCCTTCAAACGGATCCTGCTGAAGCTCTCGGGCGAGGCGCTGATGGGCACGCTGGAGTTCGGCACCGACCCCGAGCGCGTGGTCGGCGTCGCACGCCAGGTGACCGAGGTGCGCGACCAGGGTGTCGAGGTGGCGATCGTCGTCGGCGCCGGCAACATCTATCGCGGCATGCAGGGCGCCGCGGCGGGGATGGATCGCGCGACGGCCGACTACATGGGCATGCTCGCGACGGTGCTCAACGCGCTGCCCTTGCAGGACGCGCTGGAGAAGATGGGCACGAACACGCGCGTGCAGTCCGCGCTCGGCGTCTCTGAGGTCGCCGAGCCGTACATCCGCCGGCGCGCGATGCGCCACCTGGAGAAGGGCCGCGTGGTGATATTCGCCGCCGGCACCGGCAACCCGTTCTTCACGACCGACACCGCCGCCGCGCTGCGCGCGGCGGAGATCCACGCGGAGATCATCCTGATGGCCAAGAACGGCGTCGAGGGCGTCTACACGGCCGACCCGGCCGTCGACCCGAGCGCGCAGTTCATCCCCGAGATCACACACATGGAAGCCCTCGAGCGGCGCCTGCGAGTGATGGACTCGACGGCGCTGGCGCTGTGCATGGAGAACGCCATGCCGCTGAACGTCTTCAACATGGACGACGAAACGGGGCTCGCGCGGATAATCTCAGGCGAGCGCGTGGGCACGCTCGTATCGACATCTCAAGGAGAAGGCGATGGCGGCTGACAGCTTGATCGACGAACTGCTCGACGATGCGCGGGAGCGGATGGTCAAGTCCGCCGAGTCCGCGCAGCACGAGTTCTCGACCGTGCGCACCGGGCGCGCCAGCCCGGCTGTGCTGGACCGCGTCGTCGTCGACTATTACGGCGCGATGACGCCGCTGAACCAGCTTTCGACGATCTCCGCGCCCGAAGCGCGCCTGATCACCGTGCAGCCGTATGACAAGTCGTCGATCAAGCTGATCGAGAAGGCGATCAACGAGTCCGACGTCGGCCTGAACCCGTCCAACGACGGCAACGTGATCCGCCTGGTCGTCCCCGAGCTGACCGAGGAGCGCCGCCGCGAGCTGGTCAAGGTCGTGCGCAACCTCGCCGAGGAGGGCCGCGTGGCGATCCGCAACGTGCGCCGCGACACGATGCATCAGCTGCGCGAGCTCAAGGCGGAGGGCGAGGCCTCCTCCGACGACGAGCATCGCGCGGAGGTCGAGCTGCAGAAGCTGACCGACAGCCGCGTCGGCGACCTCGACGACGTGCTCAAGGCCAAGGAAAAAGAGATCCTCGAAGTCTGATGGGCGCGGCCGAGCAACCGGCGCCGGCCAGCGATCTCGCATCGGCGCCCGAGTCGGCCGACCCGGCGCTGCCGACGGCTCGCTACGTCGCGATCATCACCGATGGCAACGGGCGCTGGGCGCGCTCGCGCGGCGTGCCGGTCAACGAGGGGCACAGCGCCGGCGCCGACACGGTCAAGGCGCGGCTGCGCGACGCCGCGGAGTTCGGCGTGCAGGAGCTGACCGTGTACTCGTTCTCGACCGAGAACTGGTCGCGCCCAGCCGAGGAGGTCGCCGGGTTGATGCAGATGTTCTCCGCCCGCATCGCCGGCGAGACGCCCGAGTTGCACGAGGAGGGCGTGCGCATGCGCTTCATCGGGCGCCGCGACGGAATCTCTGAGGAGCTCGTGCAGCGGATGGAGTGGGCCGAGGAGCTGACCGCGCAGAACGAGCGCATCACGCTGTTCGTGGCGTTCAACTACGGCGGGCGCGCGGAGATCCTCGACGCGGCGCGCCGTTTCACAGGAGGCACCGAGGAGGAGTTCCGCGCCTGCCTGTACGCGCCCGAGATGCACGACCCCGACTTGATCATCCGCACGAGCGGCGAGCAGCGGCTGTCCAACTACCTGCTGTGGCAGTCGGCGTACTCGGAGCTGATCTTCCGCGAGGAGATGTGGCCGGACTTCTCGCGCGAGGCGCTCGCGCAGTCGCTTGCCGAGTTCTCCCAGCGCCGCCGGCGCTTCGGCGCGCGGTGAGCTCGCGCTGATGGCGACCGATCGAAGGTCTGCCGGCGCACGCACTCCTGCCGGCCAGAGTGGACGTGGCCGTCGCCGCGGCTCGGGCAGGCGACCGCCGCGCGGACCGATCGTCCGTCGCCGGCCGCCGCGCGACCGCGATCAGGACGATGGGCTGAACTCGGACCTCCGCGCGCGGCTGCTCGCCGCCGTGCCGGCGATCGCCATCGCGCTGTTCTTGGTGATCGAGGGCGGCGCGATCTTCGCGCTCGGGCTGTTCGTGCTCGGCTGCGTGTGCCTGCACGAGCTCTACGGCATGTTCGCCCGCGCGCATCCCGTGCGTCTGGCCGGGTTCGTGGCGCTCGCAGGGCTGCTCGCGGCGGCGCTGTACGGCGATCAGTTCCAGGTGCTGCTCGTGCTCGCCGCGACGCTGCCGCTGCTGTTCGGCCTGACGCTGCTGCAGCCGCGCCCGAGCGTCGGTGGGCTGTCGGTGACGCTGCTCGGGATCTACTGGATCGGCCTGGCGCTCGCGCACGCGGTGCTGCTGCGCGGCCTGCCGCACGGCCTGGGCATCGTCATCGACGTGCTCGTCGGCACCTTCCTCGGCGACACCGGCGCGTACTTCGGCGGGCGGCTGTTCGGCAAACGTCCGCTGGCGCCGACGATCTCCCCCAACAAGACCGTGGAGGGGCTGCTGATCGGCATGCTCTGCACGGTGCTCGGCGTGTGGATCGCCGGGCGCTATCAGGAATGGCTGCCGGGCACGCACGCGATCGTGCTCGGCCTCGGCGTCGCGCTCGTCGCGCCGATCGGTGACCTGTTCGAGTCGTTCGTCAAGCGCGAGGCGCGCACGAAGGACTCCGGCGGTCTGTTCGGCGCACACGGCGGCGCCCTCGACCGCCTTGACGCGGTGCTGTTCGCAGCCGTCGTCGGCTACTACATCTGGGCCGCCTACTCCTGACCTGCGCACAACGGCCCCACGATCGCCGGGCCGTTGGTGTAGCGTCAACGGCGGTGAACGAAGACGACGATCAGCGAGCCGACGATCTCGAGCGCGTGCTCGACGAGGGCGATCTGGCGCGTGCCACCAAGATGGCCAAGAAGTGGTCGACCGCCAACGCGCAGGTGGCGCTCGCCGAGGTGCAGCGGCGAAGCGACGCGCACCGCCGAGATGTCGAGAGCGGTGCGTCCGGCGCAGGCGGCTCCTCGATCGACCTCGCGGCGTTCTCGCGGCGCGACGAGGAGCTCTCGTCTCTGCGCGCGGCGCTGGAGGATTGAGCGCGCGGCCACCGCGGCGGCCGGGTCATGAGCGGACGCGACAGTCTCCCGCGATCCTGACGTCGTAGGGTCCGGGCATGCCCAAGCGCATCCTCGTCCTCGGCTCGACCGGCTCGATCGGCATGCAGGCGCTCGACGTGTGCGCGCACTCCGACGAGCTGCAGCTGATCGGGCTGTCGGCCGAGCACTCGTGGGAGGAGCTCGTCGTCCAGGCCAAGGCGCATGGCGTCGGCAGGATCGCGCTGGTCGACGAGGACGCGGCGGCGCGCGCGGCGGAGGCGTGGACGGACGGTCAGGTGCTCGGCGGCGCCGAGGGTCTGGTGCGCCTGGTGGTCGAGTCGGGCGCGGATCTGGTTCTCAACTCTCTGGTCGGCTCGGCGGGTCTGGGCCCGACGGTGGCGACGCTCGGCGAGGGCATCGACCTGGCGCTGGCGAACAAGGAGTCGCTGGTCGTCGGCGGCGAGCTGGTGGTTGCGCTGGCCGAAGCGACGGGCGCGCAGATCGTGCCGGTGGACTCCGAGCACACGGCGCTTCACCAGTTGATCGCCGGTCTGCCGCCGGGCGCGGTGCAGCGGATGACGATCACCGCCAGCGGCGGCCCGTTCCGCGGGCGCTCGCGCGGGCAGCTGGCGGACGTGACGGTCGAGCAGGCGCTCGCGCACCCGACGTGGGCAATGGGCGGCAAGATCACGATCGACTCGGCGACGTTGATGAACAAGGGCCTGGAGGTGATGGAGGCCCATCACCTGTTCGGCACGCCGTACGACAAGATCGACGTGGTCGTGCACCCGCAGTCGCTCGTGCACGGCCTGGTCGGGCTGGCCGACGGAGCGATGCTCGCGCATCTCGGGCCGCCGGATATGCGCATCGCGATCTCCTACGCGCTGCACGGCGGCGAAAGCGCGGATCTCGCGATTGCGCCGCTGGATCTCGCGGCGATCGGCGAGCTGACATTCGAACCGGTCGACGTCGACGCGTTCCCGTGCCTGCGCCTGGCCGGCGAGGCCGCTCGCGCTGGCGGCACGGCGCCGTGCGTGCTCAACGCCGCCAACGAGGTCGCCGTACACGCGTTCCTCGACCGGCGCTTGCGCTTCTTGGGCATCAGCGAGGTGATCGAGCAGACGTTGTCGCAGCTGGGCGCCGAGCCGGTGCGCGCGTTCGAGTCGCTGTACGAGGCCGACCGCCGCGCGCGCGACGTCGCGGCGGGCCTCGTCGCCACGCTGGCCTGAGAGCTTCTCTCGATTGCTCAGCGGGCGGGGTCGCGCCCAGGCGACGCCCGGGCAACCGCCGGACCGGGCGTGGCCGCCTGCGAAGATGGGCGCATGAGCTGGGTCCTGACGATCCTCGGAATCATGGCGCTGATCGTGCTGCACGAGCTCGGTCACTTCGGCATGGCGAAGGCCGTGGGGATGCGCGTGGAGCGCTTCTCGCTGTTCTTCCCGCCGACGATCGCGCGCTTTCGCCTTGGCGAAACCGAGTACGCGCTCGGGTCGATACCGGCGGGCGGCTACGTGAAGATCACCGGCATGAGCCCGGACGAGCTCAAGGACGTCGACCTGCGCGTCGCCGTGCGTGGCTACTCGATGCTCGCGCCGTGGAAGCGCATCGCGGTGATCCTCGCGGGGCCGGGCATGAACCTGCTGATCGCCCTCGCGCTGTTCTCGGCGGTGCTGCTGTCGGGCAGCGTCGCCGGCGTGGGTTCGCTCAACCGCCTCGACCCCTCGCTGCACTCGCTGCGGGCGAGCACGTCGGTGCTGGAAGTCGTCAAGGGAGAGCCGGCCCAGCGCGTGCTGCGCAGCGGCGACAAGATCGCCGCGATCGACGGTGCACCCGTCACGGTCACCTCGGCGCGCGCGCGCATCGACGCGCACGCCTGTGCGGGGGCGCCGAAGAACGGCTGCCGCGCGGCGACGCCCGTGCGGCTGACGGTCAACCGCGCCGGGCGCACGCTGACGCTCTCGCTGTTCCCGCGCTACAACGCCGAAGCCAAGCGCATGCTCGTCGGCGTGGGGTTCGGCTCGGTCAAGTCCTACGGCGCACTGGCGGCGGCCGGCGGCGCGGCAGGCGCGATGTGGCACGCGACCACCGAAACGCTGACCGGCTTCGTGCGCGCGCTGACCAGCTCCAAGACGCGCCACGAAGTCAGCAGCATCGTCGGGATCACCAAGGACGCCCACGAAACGGTGCAGGCCGGCGCCAGCTACGCGCTGGTGTTCCTCGGCTACATCTCGCTGGTGCTCGCCGTGATCAACCTGTTCCCGTTCCTGCCACTGGACGGCGGGCACGTGCTGTGGTCGGTCGGCGAGAAGCTGCGTGGCAAGCGCATCTCGCTGGCGGCGATGTACCGCTTCAGCTCGGTGGGGATCGTCCTGCTGTTCTTCCTCGTGATCAACGGCGTCAGCAACGACATCGGCCGCCTCGGCGGCTGAGGCGCCGGTCTCAGCTCCCCGGCGGGCGCACGCACACCCAGCTCTTGACCAGCGGCCCGAAGCGCTCGGCCAGCGCCGGGCCGAACAGCCGCTGCACCTCGGCGCGGCGCAGCAGCGAGATCTCCTCCCAGCCGCCGGCGGCGCCCAGGCGCCAGTAGCGCCTGCGCAGCCCCACGGGAAGCCAGTGTGCGAACGGCAGCAGCGAGTGCGGCTCGAGCGGGAAGGAGAAGGCGGGCGTCTGCACGAACCAGCCGCGCCCGACACGCCGCAGCTCGGCAGCGAAGGCCTCGCGGCGCGATGGCTGGACGTGCTCGATCACGCTCGAGCAGTAGACGAGGTCGAACTCGTCGTCGCCGAACGGCAGGCCCGCGGCGGCGTCGGCACGCACGAACGGGCCGGGATAGTCGGGCCGCTCCTGCAGGTCCACGCCGGTGATGTCCAGACCGGGCTCCAGCGCGCGCAGGCCGATGCGCCCGCAGCCGAGGTCGAGCACGCGCGCGCCGGGCGCCAGGCGCGCGAGCGCGAAGAAGCGCGTGTGGCGACGGCTGCGCGCGCGGGCCGCGAGGGGAGAGACCAGGCGCGCCAGCGGTCCGCGCGCGGTCGCGTATACGCGCTGAGCTGAGGGGTCGGACATCGCAGCGGAGATTAGGGCGGTCCTGGGTCGGTACGCTCGCCCGAGACGCTGCGCGGCCCCCGCCTGCGCGGGCCTTCACGGCAGCTTCACGGTCGCGCGCGAGCCCGCCGTACAATGAGGGCATGTTGCGCCTTGGAAGCTGGATCAGGCTGGCCGGTGAGAGTCCGGTCCGGGTAGACGCCGGAGTGCCCGGTAGCAGGCCCCGGTTTGTCGTCGAGAG
>JADGPP010000093.1 GCA_017882375.1 Solirubrobacteraceae bacterium
AAGTTCCACGGCACGATCTGCCCGCACACGCCGACCGGCTCACGGCGCGTGTAGCAGAGCATGTTCGGCGCGGTGACCGGCAGCACGCCGCCCTCGATCTTCGTCGGCCAGCCGGCGAAGTAGCGCAGGTGGGCCGCCGCGCCGCGCACGTCGACGTGCTTGGCCAGGCCGACCGGCTTGCCGTTGTCCAGCGACTCCAGCTCGGCGAGCTCCTGGTCGTGGTCTTCGATCGCCTGCGCGAGCGCGTGCATCAGCTGCTCGCGCCCGGTCGCCGGCATGCTCGCCCACGGCCCCTGCTCCAGCGCCGTGCGCGCCGCGCCGACCGCGCGCTGCACATCCTCAACGCCGGCCTGGGCGACCGTCGCGATCTCGCGCCCGTTGGAGGGGTCAAGCGTGACGAACGTGGCGCCGTCGGCCGCGTCGAGGCGCTCCTCGCCGATCAGCAGCTGCTGGGGGCGCGAGAGGAAGTCGCGCGCAGCGGGCCCGAGCGCGTCGGGCAAGGCGGAGGCTGTGTCGGCGGCGGCTGTCATGGCGGCTCCTTGTGGCGTCTCTACGGTTTGAGCACGATCTTAAGCGCCTCGCGGCGGTCGTACAGAGCGTACGCCTCGGGCGCCTGCTCGAGGCTCATGTGGTGGGTCACCAGCGGGCTTGGATCCAGGCGCCCGCTGGACATCAGCTCGAGCACCCGGTCGACGTGACCGATCACGTTCGCGTGGCCGGAGCGCATGCCCAGCGCCTTGATCCAGAACAGGCCCATGTGCACCTCGCAGCGCTCGGCGTAGACGCCGATCGCCTGCACCGTGCCGCACTTGCGCGTCAGGCGGATCGCCAGCTCCAGCGCGCGCGGGTCGCCGACCGCGTCGATGCACGCGTCCACCCCGCGCCCCTCCGTCGCGGCGCGCACAGCGGCGCGCGGATCGTCCTCGGTCAGGTGCACCGCCTGCGCGCCGAAGGAGGCAGCCATCGCCAGGCGCTCGGGAACGGTGTCGATCGCGACGACGTGCGCGGCGCCAACCGCGAACGCGGCCTGCACGGCGCACAGGCCGACGGGACCGAGGCCGAGCACGGCGGCGGCGTCGCCTGCCTGCAAACCGCTTTCCGCGGCGGCGTGGTAGCCGGTTCCCATCACGTCGCCGGCGAACAGCGCGACATCGTCGCTCATGCCGGGCGGCACCTTGCGCAGGACGAGATCGGCGCTCGGCACGAGCGCCTGGTCGGCCTGCGTGCCCTGCAGCGCACCGAGCGCCGCGCCGTGACCGAACGTGCGCGACTCGTCGCACTTGTGAAACCAGCCGCGCCGGCAGAAGAAGCAACGCCCGCAGGCCGTCTGAAAGCAGCCGAGCACGCGATCGCCGACCGCCACGTTGCGCACGTCGTCGCCGATCGCGGTGACCGTGCCGACGTACTCGTGACCGATCGTGAAGCCGGGATCGATCTTCACGCGGCCGTGGTAGATGTGCAGATCCGATCCACACACGCCGCTGGCCTCGATGCGCACGATCGCGTCTGTGGAGTCGATGATCTCGGGCTCGGGCACCTCTTCGACGAGCACCTCGCCGGGAGCCTGGAATGTGACCGCGCGCATCTGGCGCTGAGCCTAGAGGACCGGTGAATCCGACGGCACCACGCGCAGCCTCGCGGCGATCGCCGCAGGGCATATGCTGCGCACATGTCCGCGCCCTCCAAGGCCGTGCTCGTGACGGGCTGCTCGTCGGGCATCGGCCGGGCCACGGCGCTGCGTCTCGCGGGCTCCGGCTGGAAGGTCTACGCATCCGCGCGCCGGCCGGAGACGATCTCGCAGTTGGGCGACGCCGGCTGTCAGACGCTCGCGCTCGACGTGACCGACGAGCAGTCGATGCGGGCGGCGGTCGATTCGATCGAGCAGGCCGAGGGCGCGATCGGCGTGCTGATCAACAATGCCGGCTACAGCCAGAGCGGAGCGATCGAGACGGTGCCGATGGATGCGGTGCGACGCCAGTTCGAGACCAACGTGTTCGGGCTCGTGCGCCTGACCCAGCTCGTCCTGCCGAAGATGCGCGCGCAGCGCTGGGGCAAGATCGTCAACATCGGCTCGATGGGCGGCCGGCTGTCGTTTCCCGGCGGCGGCCACTACCACGCGACCAAGCACGCCGTCGAGGCGATCTCCGATGCCCTGCGCTTCGAGCTGCGCGGCTTTGGCATCGACGTGATCCTGCTCGAGCCGGGCCTGATCACGACCGAGTTCGGCGAGGCCGCAACGGCGAGCATGGCCGACACGACGATCGCCGGCGACGATCCCTACGCGACGTTCAACACGACCGTCGGCGCGGTCACCAAGGGCGCCTACGACGGGCCGATGCGCCTGCTCGGCGGCGGCCCCGACCGCGTGGCGAAGGTGATCGAGCGGGCGCTCAAGCGCCGCCACCCGCCGGCGCGGATCACGATCACGCCGTCGGCCAAGCTGACGATCGGCATGCGCCGTCTGCTGCCCGACCGCGCCTGGGACGTCGCGATGCGCGCGCAGTTCCCCGAGCCGAGCTAGCCGTCCCGGACGGCCTGCGGAGGGCCGACCTCAAAGCCCTGCGCGTAGTCGACGCCGAGCTCGCGCAACAGGCGCATCGTCGCCTGGTCGCCGACGAACTCGGCGATCGTGGACTGACCCATCTCTGAAACCAGGCCGACGAGCGCCTTGACGACGAGCTGGTCGTGCGCGGAGTCGGGCAGGCCGCGAATGAACGCGCCATCGATCTTCAGGTAGCGGAAGGGAAGGTGCTTGAGGTAGTGAAAGGAGCCGAAGCCGGCCCCGAAGTCGTCCAGCGCGACGGCGCAGCCGAGCGCCTGCGCGCCCATGCAGAAAGCCCTCGCGCGCTCCATGTCGGAGATCGAGGCCGTCTCTGTGACCTCGAGGATCAAGCGCGCCGGGTCGACGCCGTGACGCTTCAGGCCGCGCTGGATGTGAGCGAGCATGTCGCGATCGGTGAGCGACACGGCGGACAGGTTCATCGCGATCCCCCCTCCCCGCGCGTCGGTCTCTGAGCCGAGCAGCGCCGCGACCTTGTCGAGCACCATCCTGTCGATCTCGCGGATCAGCCCGTAGCGCTCGGCGGCGGGCAGGAAGCTCGCGGGAGCGATGACGCTGCCGTCGGGTTCGTCGGCCAGTCGCACGAGCGCCTCGTGATGGGCGACGCGGCCGTCGGCGAGCGAGACGATCGGCTGGTAGTGCAGCACGAACAGGTCGTGCGCGAGCGCGCGGCGCAGACGGGCCAGCCAGGGCCGGCGATGCAGGCCCGCCGGCGAGCAGATGCGCGCGGCGCGCGAGTCGGTGGCGGCGATGCCGCGGTAGCGGTTGTGCGGCGCGCGCGCGGGAATGCCCATGATCAGCCGTGGCTTGGCGCGAGCGATCGTCGGGGTGCCCATCTCGGCGACGGTCTTCGACGGGGCGACCGTGTCCCCTGCGCGCCGGGGCCGCGCTCAGTCGCGCCTGCGACGCTCGTAGGGGCGGCGCGCGCGGTCAGAGACGACCAGCAGCAGCGCCAGCAGCACGAAGTTCATCACCACCGACGAGCCCCCGTATGCGACGAACGGCAGGGTGACGCCGGTCAGCGGGATCACGCGCGTCACGCCGCCGACGATCACGAACACCTGCATCGCGACGACGAACGACAGGCCGGTCGCCAGCAGCTTGGAGAAGGAGTCGCGCGCCAGCGCGGCGATCTTCAGCCCGCGCGCGACGAACAGCAGGTAGACGAGCAGCAGCGCCGCCGCTCCGGCGAGGCCGAGCTCGTTGGTGATGACCGCGAAGATCGTGTCGCTTTCGGGTACCGGCAGGATCGGCCCGGCCTGGTGGGGCAGGCGCAGCAGCGACTGGTCGAAGCCGGTGCCCAGCAGGCCGCCGTCGGCCTGCGCGAACAGCGACTGCGCGAGCTGGTAGCTGCCGCCGAAGGGCTTGTTGTAGAGCGCCGGATCGAAGGGGTGTTCCCAGGCGAGAACGCGCGAGTGCACGTGGCTGACGTGGCCGGCGACGAACCACGCGCCGACGGCGAACAGCAGCAGCCCGAGGAAGGGAAACGAGAAGCGCCCGGTGGCGACGTACAGCAGCGCGAGAAAGGCTCCATAGAACATCAGCGTGGTGCCGAGCTCGCGCGTCAGCAGCAACGTGCCCATCGCCGCCCCCCAGACGATCAGCATCGGCCCGAACTGCTTCATCGGCGGGATCGTCAGCCCGAGCACACGGCGCCCGGCCGTCACGAGCAGCTGGCGGTTGTCGCGCAGGTAGCTGGCGAGGAAGATGACGATCGCGATCTTCGCCAGCTCGGACGGCTGAAAGGAGATGCTGCCGACGTGGATGTCCAGGTAGGCGCCGTTGACCTGCGCGCCGATCCCCGGCAGGCGCGGCAGCACGGCCATGCCGATTCCCAGCGCGGCGATCGTGTAGCGGTAGCGCTCGAGCACGCCGACGCCGCGATTGCGCAGGGCGAGGATCGTCGCGGCGAACAGCACCAGCCCCACCACCATCCACTGCGCCTGCTGACGCGCCAACACGGGGTCTATCCGATAGACCATCACGATCCCCACGCTCGCGAGCACGGCGCCGAGCGGGAACAGGTAGGGATCGGCGTGCGGCAATGAGAAGCGGATCACCAGATGCGCTGCCAGGCACAGGCCGAGGAACAGCGCGCCATAGGTCAGCGAGACGCTCGAGGCGTTGTTGAGGGCGAGGTTGGTCGAGGCGCCCGGCGCGCTGTCGCCGTCCTGGATGAAGATCGCCGTGAACCCCGCGATCACGAGCAGCGCCGATGGGACCAGACCCAGCAGCTCGCGGTTTCTCGCGCTCAGCACGCGTGCGAGCGTACCTCGCCACCCGGCGCGGGCACGCCGACCGGCTCGCTACCCTACGACCACGTGCGCGCTGCCGGGGGACGGCGTGCGCCGGTTCCACCCCTATGCGCAGACCGCTGCTGACACGCCATGGATGACCAGCGTCCTCCTTCACACTCGCGCAAGATGTGGCTGCGCTTCTCGGTCGCTGCGCTGCTGATCGCCGCGTTGAGCGGCGGCGCGACGGCGACGGTGGCGTTGAACACGGCGACCGGAGTCGCCGAAGAAATCTTCAAAAACAAAGTGCCGCCGCCACCGGGGCTGCTGCGGTACTCCGGCGGCCCGCAGACGTATCTCGTGCTGGGCTCGGACCGGCGCGCCAAGTCCAAGGACTCGCTGGATCGCACGGACCCGCCGCACAGCGACACGATCCTGCTCGTGCGCTTTGACCCCGGGCAGGGCCAGACGTCGGTCCTGTCGATCCCGCGCGACCTGCTGGTGAACATCAAAAGCCGGTCGGGTGCGTACTACCCGCAGGAAAAGATCAACGCCGCCTACACCTACGGCGCCAAGCTCGACGGCGTCAAGGGATCCCTGGCGCTCGCCGCGGAAACGATCAAACGCGAAGTCTTCCCCGGGCTGGAGCTGAACGGGATCATCGACGTCAACTTCGACGGCTTCATCAAGGTCGTCGACACGCTCGGCTGCGTGTACGTCAACGTCGACCACCGCTACCTGCACATCAACGGCGAAGGCGGCGAAGCATATTCGGAAATCAACCTTCAGCCGGGCTATCAGAAGCTCTGCTACAACAACGCGCTCAGCTACGTGCGCTACCGCCACGGAGACTCGGACTTCGTGCGCGTCGCACGCCAGCAGGACTTCTTGCGCGCCCTGCGCGAGCAGATTTCGCCCGAAGACGTGGCCGGACAGATCCACCACGTCGCCAAAGCGGTCGGCAAGGCGATCGTGACGGCGGGCTTCAGCGCTTCAGCCGATCAGCTGATCCAGCTCGCCAAGCTGATCGGCTTCTCGCAAGGCAAGCCGTTGCGCCAGGTGAAGTTCCGCGCGGCCAGCACGAACTTTGCCCTGCGGGGCGGCTCTTACGTCACGAGCACGTCGGCGATGGAGAGCGCGACGCTCGACGACTTCCTCAACGGCGACCAGAAAGTCGTCAAACCGAAGCCGAGCGTCCCGCATCCGAGCGGTCATGGCCAACCCCACGCTCACCGCTCGGCCACGCCGACGGCGGCCTCGCTCGGCCTGGCCCCCTCCGGCTCCTCGGGCGAAGCGGAACTGGCCAAAGGCACGATCACCTCGCCGCTGAAGGTGCTCTACCCGTCGGTGCAGACGGCGTCGAGCGTCGGGCAGCCGGCGCGCACGTATTACCTGCGCGATCAGGGAAATGGCCTGCGCCACGCCTACGTCGCCGTGTGGCAAGCGAATGCGCTGGGCGGCTACTACGACTTCGAGGGGACCGACTGGCCTCACCCGCCGATCATCGCCCACCCCAACGAACAGCGCAAAATCAACCACGTCACGTACATGATCTTCACCGACGGCAGCCACATCCACACGATCGCGTGGCGCCAGGACAACATGCTCTACTGGCTGACGAACACGCTGCTGGAGGATCTGTCAAACGACCAGATGCTGGCGATCGCCCGCTCGGCCAAGCCGCTGCACTGAGCGCCTCGCGCTAGAGCCGGCCGGCGTCGCGCGCCTGATCCAACGCGGCGTTGACGAGCGCGTCGGCGTCGGCGTTCTGCGCGCGCGGGACGGTGCGTATCGACCAGCGGTCAAAGCCGCGCAGCGCGCTCGTCGCCTGGCGATGCAGCGGGCGCAGGGCCTCGTTCTTGACCTTGTACTCGCCGAGCACCTGCTTGGCGATCAGCTCGGAGTCGCCGACGACCTCGATCTCGCTCGCGCCGAGCTCGCGTGCGCGCTGCAGGCCGAGCAGCAGCGCTCTGTACTCGGCGACGTTGTTGGTCGTGCGTCCGAGCAGCTGCGCGTGCTCGCCGAGCAACTCGCCGTCGGGCGAGGCGATCACGCATGCGGCGGCCGCCGGACCGGGGTTGCCGCGAGCGCCACCGTCGACGTGCACCACGACCTTCATTGCCGCGAATTATCCAGAACGCTCAGCTGGTGGCGCGTGCGAGCGGCGGCAGGTCGCCGGGCACACGTGCTCGACGACGATCGCGCACGACGCGCCGCTGCGGCGCGTCTGCTGCGGCGGAGCGCCCCTGACGAGCGCGCCGATCGAACTCGCGACGGTCGACGATCACCGTGACGTTGTCGTCGCCCTCGTAGTGATCGACGAGCTTCGGATACAGCTCATCGGTCAGCGGTCTTGGAACCACGCAGTAGATCATCGCGACTGCGATCTTACTCCCCGGTATTCAATAAGCAAGCGACTGCAACGCCGCCGTGCATCGATCGAGCGCGTCGGGCCGGCGTTCGCGCCGGCCACCACGGGTTTCGCTCAGCTCAGCGCGAGCGCACCGCGCTCGTCGGCGAGCGCGTTTGCCAGTCGATCCTGCGAGCCCAGTTCGGCGAGCTCGGTGCCCTGGGCGATCACCCGAGCGGCGGCGCCCTGCATGTCGTCGAGGTCGACCTCGTAGGTGTACCAGCAGAGCTCCCAGGCGACCACGATCACGACCGACGAGGCCACGGCCTCGCCCGGGCGCACGCTGACCTGCGGCGCTCCGAGCGACCGCATCAGGCTGGCCACACGCCGTGGATACTCGCCGACGTTGAACACGTCCACGGCCTGCTGCAGCGGACCGACGGCGATCGGGCGCGGTGCGCGGCGTTGCTCGTCGGACACGATCCGCGCGGCGACCGGCAGAGCGGAGGGCTCTTGCGTGCCGGGGGTCGCAGACGCACCGGCGGCATCGTCGGAGTCGAGGAAGTCATAGGACTGCGGCGCGCGCTGCAAAGGCGCGCCGTCGGCGTCGAGCTGCGCATCGGCCTGGCCGATCTGCGGCTCCTCGGGCCCGCCACGACGCGTTTGGCGAAGCCGCTCGAACAGGCCGCGCGCACGGCGGGTGCGCAGCGGCGAGGCGCTCAGCGCGTGCTCGTCGGAGCTGCGCGTCCAGCCCTGATGCGCCGCGCGAGGCGCGCACAGCTCGCACACGATCCGCGGCTGACCGGCGGCGAGGAAGACGTCCGGCTGCTCGCCGCGCAGCAGACGTCGTTCGCAGACGTCGCAGGCGACATCGGGTTGCGAGGTGACGATCGATCGCGTTGCCATCAGGTCAGTGAGGGTAGCTGGGCCGGCAGCCGAGCGCGTCGCGCTTGCGCCGCGCCGGCACGGCTCTCGACATCGCCGGCGACCGTCCGGGCAGCGCGCGTGCGGCTCAGGCGTGCGCCGTGGCGCGCTCGTCAGAGGCCTTGGCGACGACCTTCTGCGCGAGGTGCCCGGGCACCTCCTCGTAGCCGAGGAACTCCAACGTGTAGTCGCCCTGGCCGCCGGTGATCGAGCGCAGGTCCGGCGCATAGGTGAGCATCTCGGCCATCGGCACCTCGGCTTTGAT
This sequence comes from Solirubrobacteraceae bacterium, assembly GCA_017882375.1. Lineage (GTDB taxonomy): Bacteria > Actinomycetota > Thermoleophilia > Solirubrobacterales > Solirubrobacteraceae > Palsa-744. The sequence goes on from JADGPP010000093.1 coordinate 8,334, forward strand.
CTCGGTCATCGCCCCGTCGGGCTCCATGCCCTGCGGACGCCCGCGGCGGCTGTTGAGGTCGCCGATCACATCGCCGACGTAGGCCTCGGGCACCGACAGCGTGACGAGCATGATCGGCTCCAGCAGCACCGGCTCGGCCTGCGCCAGCGCCTCTTTCATCGCCTGCACGCCGGCCAGCTTGAAGGCGATCTCCGAGGAGTCCACGGAGTGGTGCGCGCCGTCGAACAGACGCACGCGCACGCCCTTGACCGGGTAGCCGGCGAGCACTCCCGAGGCCATCGCCTCGCGCACGCCTTTCTCCACCGCCGGGATGAACGAGCCGGGAATCACCCCGCCCTTGATGTTGTCTACGAACTCGAACTCGTCACCGATCGCCAGCGGCTCGATCTCGATGTGGCAGTCGCCGAACTGTCCACGCCCGCCGGACTGCTTCTTGTGCCTGCCGCGAGCCCTCGCCGAGCCGCGGATCGTCTCCTGGTAGGGGACGCGCGGCGGTTGCAGGCTGACCTCGACGCCGAAGCGGTCGCGCAGCCGGTCGACGACCACCTCGACGTGTACCTGGGAGAGCCCGGCGACGATCTGCTCGCCGGTCTGCCGATCGCGGTGCAGGTCGATCGTCGGGTCCTCCTCCTGCAGCCGGCGCAGCGACGCGAACACCTTCTCCTCGTCGCCACGATTCTTCGGCTCGATCGCAAACGCCATCACCGCAGCCGGGAGCTTCAGCCGCGGCATCTCGATCGGCTCGTCGCGGTCTGCCAGCCAGTCCCCCGCGCGCGTCTGTTTGAGCTTGGCGACGGCGCCGATGTCGCCCGGTCCGAACTCCTGCACGTGGCGCACCTCCTTGCCCGCGAAGACGAGCAGCTGCCCGACACGCTCCTTGACGTGCGCGCGCGTGTTGAGCACGTGGCTGTCGGCCGGCAGCACACCCTGGTAGATGCGCATCAGGTTGATCCGCCCGGCGTACGGATCGGCGCGCGTCTTGAACACGTACGCGAACAGCTCGGCATCCTCGTTCGCGGTGAGCTGCACCCCGCCGATGCTGAGCGCTCCATGCTTGACCGGCGACGGCAGGTCCTCGACGATCGCGTCGAGCAGGCGCGAGGTGCCGAGGTTGCGCGTCGCCACGCCGCAGACCACAGGGAATATCTTGCCGTGGTTGGTGCCCTCCTTCAGCGCATCGACGATCTCCTCGTGGGAGATCGTCTCGCCCTCCAGATAGCGCTCCATCAGCGAATCCGACACTTCGCAGACCTCGTCCATCAGCTTCTCGCGGTACTCCTGCGCGCGCTCGGCCAGCTCGTCGGGGATCGGCATCTCGCTCCAGCCACCGCGCTCTGCGGAGTCCTGGCGAAACGCCGTCATGTCGACGAGATCGATCACTCCTTCGACATGCTGCTCGGCGCCGATCGGGATCTCCGTGGCGACGGCGTGCGGCCCGAACGCGCGCTTGATCTGCTCCAGCGCGCGGTAGAAGTCGGCGCGCTCGCGATCGAGCATGTTCACGAACAGCATGCGCGCGATGTCCAGCTCCGCCGCGCGCGCCCACAGGCGGCTGGTCGAGACCTCGACGCCCATCACGGCGTTGACGACGAACACCGCCGACTCGCACACGCGCAGCGCGCCGAGCGCATCGGCGACGAAGCTCGGCTCGCCGGGGGTGTCGAGCAGGTTGATCTTGCGGTCTCGCCAGGCAAACGAGCTCAGCGACGCCGAGATCGACATCTGCCGCGACTGTTCGTCGGGATCGGAGTCCGACACGGTGCTTGCATCGGGAACCGAGCCAAGCCGGCTGGTCGCCCCGGCCTCGAACAGCAGCGCCTCGTGCAGCGAGGTCTTCCCCGCGCCGCGATGGCCGACAAGGGCGACGTTGCGAATCCGGTCCGCCGGCAGGCGGTCTCCCATGGGTCGCATGCGATCTCCTCTCTAGCTGTGCGCTCACCATACCGCCGCGCGCAGCCTCGCGCTAGACCCTGGCGAACTCGCGTCCGACAGGCGGGCACGCGGGCGAACCGCCGGTCCCCAGCCGCGCGGTCAGCTGGTCGGCGCGCAGGAGATCAGGCCATACGGGTGGGCGACCCGCGCGAAGCGCGCGAACACGTTCGCGCCGCTGGTGACGATCGTCGGCTGGGCCTTGACCGCGTTCACGCCGGCCTGGGCGAGCGTCAGCATCCTTGCCACCTTGGCCTCGTCGCCTGCAGGCGCGCCCAGCGCTTTGAGCGCATTGATCTGCGCCTGCACGGCCGGCACCTCGGTGTGCTTGACGAACGCGACGACCTGCGCTTCGGAGGGTTCGGCGCCGAGCTTCGCGCCGGCGACCTTGTTCTTGGCATTGCCCTTGGCGCATATCGCATTCGCCTTGCGCACGAATTCGCTCTTGCTGATCGCCGGCGCCGTGCGGTCGATCGTCGCAGTGGTCGCCTTGTGCGAGCTGCCGCAGCCGGCGACGGCGAGCGAGGCGAGCGCCAGTGATCCGGCGAGCGCGAGCGCTCGGCGTGCGCCGAGGACCCCGGCCGGCCGCCCACCCCTCTTGCCGTATGGTTGGGTCACGTCGTGCACTTCTGCGCCGCGGCCGTCAGCGTCACCTCGACGTCGTCGCTCAGCGCGTCCGACAGCACCGTCGAGAGCTCCAAGCCCCCGAACCCGGCCCCCAAGATCAGCACGCGCCTCACTGCACTAATCGTCGAAGGACTCCTCCTGCATCCGCGAGCGCAGGCGCAGCACCGCCTTGGTGTGCATCTGCGAGACGCGCGACTCGGTCACGCCGAGCACCTCGCCGATCTCGCGCAGGGTCAGGTTCTCGTAGTAGTAGAGCGCGATCACCAGCTTCTCACGCTCGGGCAGGTTGGCGATCGAATCGGCGATGCGGTCCTTCAGGTCGCCCACGTCCAGCGAGCGCGCGGGGTCCGGCGCGTTGGGGTCCTCGATCGTGTCCATCAGCGAGACCTGGTCGCCGCTGGAATCCGACACGCTCCACAGCTCGTCCAGGGCGACCATCGAGGAATGCGAGATCGCCAGCAGCGATTCGTTGAGTTCGTCGACGGTGATCCCGATCTCGTCGGCGATCTCCTGGTCGGTCGGCGCACGCTGCAGCCTGTTCTCCAGCTT
>JADGPP010000156.1 GCA_017882375.1 Solirubrobacteraceae bacterium
GACGAACGCCACGTCGACGCCGATCGCCTCGTACACGGGCAGCGCGCGCCGATCGGCGCTGAGCAGCGTCGCGCCGTGCTCACGCGCCGTAGCGGCGATCAGCGCGTCGTACAGCGCGCCGCCGTACACACCACGGCCCACCGCCGCCCACAGCGCCTCGCGCTGGCCGTCGGCGTCGAGCGCCAGCCACGTGCTCGGATAGTCGTTGCCGAGCGCGTCGAGAACCACTGTCGGCCGGGCGCGATACGGCTCGGGCATTCGGGAGATCGTGCCGACGCACTCGAAGGCGACGTGTCCGATCAGCCGGCGATTGCTGCCGGCAAGCGCCGCCTGGGAAGCCTGGTACAGGGGGTGCCACTGACTCAGCGACGCGACCACGACGCTCGAGTCGGGCGCGATCACTTCCTGACGCGTTCGAGCACCGCACGAACCTCCTCGGCGCCCATCGGCGGCGGGGGCGGCTCGATTACGATCGTCGACAGATCCCCACGCTTCTCGACGCGAGCGTTCGCATATGGCACCGTCAGCTCCAGCGCGCCATCCGAGGCCGTCAGCTCGAGCTCCGTAGGCCCGTCGATTCCCAACTCCTCGCGCATCGACTTGGGGATCACGATCCGGCCCACACCGTCGATGGCAACTCGCATACCATCAGATTACCAATCGGCCCGATGAGCGCTCTCACACCCCCCTTCTTTGACGAGCACGAAGAGCTGCGACAGTCGATCCGCGGCTTCATCGAGCGCGAGCTGACGCCGCATGCGCAGCAGTGGGAGGAGGACCGCTGGTTCCCCGACGAGGTGTTCGCGAAGATGGCCGCGCAGGGCCTGCTCGGCCTGAAGTACCCGACCGAGTACGGCGGGCAGGGCGGCGACTACCTGCACGAGGCGGTGCTCTGCGAGGAGCTCGCGCGCGCCGGGTCGGGCGGCACGGCGGCGGGGATCGGCGCGCACACGAACATCGCCACGCCGCCGATCTGGAAGTTCGGCACCGAGGAGCAGAAGCAGCGCTACCTCGTTCCGGCGATCCGCGGCGAGCGGATCGGCGCGCTGGGAATCACCGAGCCGGGGGCCGGCTCGGACGTCGCAGCGCTGACGACCCGCGCCGAGCGCGTCGACGGCGGTTGGGTGGTCAACGGCGAGAAGACCTACATCACCAACGGCGTGCGTGCGCAGTTCATCGTCACCGCCGTCAAGACCACACTCCAGGGCGGCCACCACGGCATCTCCTTCCTGATCGTCGACCGCGCCGAGGGCGTCGAGTCCTCGGCACTGCACAAGCTCGGCTGGCACGCCTCCGACACCGCGACGATCAGCTTCCAAGACGTGTTCGTCGCCGAAGAGAACCTGCTCGGCGAGCTCAACGGGGGCTTCAAGCTGATCATGGCCAACTTCCAGTGGGAGCGCCTGGCGATGGCGCTCGGCGCCGTCGGCGCGATGGCGCTGGCGTGGGAGCGCACGGCCGAGTTCGCGCGCGAGCGCCAGGCCTTCGGGCGCCCGCTGTCGGGTCACCAGACGATCCGCCACAAGCTCGCCGACCTGGCGACCTCGGTGTACACGTGCCGCTGCGTCACCTACGACGCACTGCGCCGCTTCGTCGCCGGCGAGGAGCCGTTGCGCGAGGTGACGATGGCCAAGCTGCTCACCCAGCGCGCCTCATTCGAGCTGATGGACGAGTGCCTGCAGATCCACGGCGGCGCCGGCTACATGCGCGAGTACTGGGTCGAGCGCGCCGCGCGCGATGCGCGCCTGGGCCCGATCGGCGGTGGCAGCGACGAGATCATGCGCGAGATCCTCGGTCGCGTGCTCGCTCTCTGAACGCCTCGTCGGCGCCACGACACGCGTCGTCGTCGCCACGCCACGCCTCGTCGGCGCCACGCCACGCCTCGGCCGCGCGCGGGCCTGCCAAGTGCATGACATCGTCCAAACCGGCGTGTCGCGCTCATGCCCGCTGGGCGCGCCTCCGATACCAAGTGCATGGGACTTGGACGCCGTGCGCACATCGCCATCCGCCGTCATCTGCTCGGCGCATCCGTGTGCACGACGCTGTTCGCGCTGTGTGTGTGCTGCTGCGCCGTTGCCTCGACGGCGCCGGCATCGACGCTCGCGAAGACCGCGTCCAGCCGCGCGACCGCTCCGGCCAAGCACAACAGCCATCGGCGCTGCGCCAGGCCGGCGAGCTTTCACTCAAGCGGCGGCAAGCCGACGGGCGGCTCGCGCCAGCACAGGCGCCACTTCTGCCGCAGGCGCCACAAGGCCGTGCACCACCCGACCGCTCACCGCAAAGGCGCGCGCGCGCCCTCGCCGAGCAACGGGGCGTGCACGGAAACGCGCTTGCAGCCCAACGCCGCGAATCTCCAGCGCATCCGCGCAGCGACGCTGTGCCTGGTCAACCGCGAACGCACCAGCCGCGGCCTGAGCGCGCTCGCTCCCGACGGGCTGCTGCAGCGCGCCGCGCAGGGGCACTCCGAAGACATGTCCTCGGGCGACTACTTCGAACACGACGGTCGCCACGGCGACACGCCGCTCTCGCGCATGCGCGCCGCCGGCTACATCTTCAGCTCGCGCATCGGCTACGCCGTCGGCGAGAACATCGGCTGGGCGACGCTGTGGCTGGCCTCGCCGAAGGCGATCGTCGCCGGCTGGATGGACTCGCCGGGACACCGCGCGAACATCCTCGACGCGACCTTCAGGGACACCGGCGTCGGCGTCTCGCCGCACCCGCTGGCCTCGCTCGCGCGTGGCCAGGCCGGCGCGATCTACACGCAGGACTTCGGCCGCATCATCAAGCCCTGAGCGCCCTCTCCGGCTCCCCGCCCCACGCGGCTTTGACAGACGCTCGGATAACCTGCGACGCCAACTCAAGCGACTAAGGAGCAGGACAGCTATGGGAGTACTCGACGGCAAGTCGGCGATCGTCACGGGCTCGGCACGCGGGATCGGACGGGCGACGGCGGAGCTGCTCGTCTCACAGGGCGCGCAGTGCCTCATCAACGACCTCGACGGTGACGTCGCCGAGCAGGCTTCTTCGGAGATCTCCGGCGAGACCGCCGTCTACGCCGGCGACCTGACCAAGCCGGGCGCGGCGGACGAGCTCGTGCGCAAGGCGGTCGACTCGTTCGGCAAGATCGACATCATCGTCAACAACGCCGGCTACACGCTCGACGCGCCGATCCACAAGATGTCCGACGAGCACTTCCAGGCGATGCTCGACATCCACACGATCGTGCCCTTCCGCGTGATCCGCGCTGCCGCGCCGCACCTGCGCGAGCCCGCCAAGAAAGAGCGCGAGGAAGGCAAGGAGGTGTTCCGCAAGATCGTCAACATCTCCTCGACCTCCGGCACCTTCGGCAATGCCGGCCAGGCCAACTACTCCGCCGGCAAGGCCGCGGTGGTCGGGCTGACGAAGACCGTCGCCAAGGAGTGGGGCCAGTTCAAGGTCAACGTCAACGCCGTCGCCTTCGGCTTCATCGACACGCGGCTGACTCAGGCGAAGGTCGACGAGAACACGATGGAGAAGGACGGCGAGAAGATCCAGCTGGGCATCCCCGAGCAGATGCGTCAGATGGCCTCGATGCTGATCCCGCTCGGCCGCCCGGCCTCGCCCGAGGAGGCCGCCGGCGGCGTGTTCTTCCTCTGCTCGCCGTGGTCTGACTACGTGCACGGCCAGACGCTGCATGTGACCGGTGGGCTGTTCGGGGGAATGACCGGCTGAGGCGAAAGCCCTACAGGCTTGATGCGGGTTAATCGCCCGCATGGCGCAGCACTGCCCGCGGCGCGCAGCGTGGGCTGAGTGTGTGCGAATAGCGCTAGCGATAGCCATAGTATTTACATCGTATATACGATTGCTATCGCAGTTCGTAAAGAGGACACAGCTCACTGACTGTGCCTCTGCC
>JADGPP010000037.1 GCA_017882375.1 Solirubrobacteraceae bacterium
TCCTTGAGCGTCTCGTCGAGCTTCTTCACCGTCTCCTGTGCGAAGCCGGCGATGTCGCCCATGAACTTCTCGCGCGAGTCCTCGCCGCGCTCGATCTTGCCCAGCCGGTGCTCCCAGCTGCCGGTGAGTTCGGGCGAGGTCAGCGCGTGCTCGTCGAGCAGGCGAACCACATTGAGGCCCTTCTCCGTCGCCACGAGCGCGCGTGCGTCGCGCTCGACGTAGCCGACGGTGATCAGCCGCTCGATGATCGAGGCGCGCGTGGCCGGCGTGCCGATGCCCGACTCCTTCATCGCCTCGCGCAGCTCTTCGTCGTCGACCAGCTTGCCCGCGGTCTCCATCGCCCCGAGCAGCGAGGCGTCTGAGTAGCGCCGCGGCGGTTTGGTTTCCTTGCGCTCCGCGGCGATCTTCTTCGTCTTCACCGTCTCGCCGTCCTGGAGCTTGGGCAGCTGCTGGTCGGCGCCCTCGTCCTCCTCGCCCTTGGGCCGGGAGTCGGCCGCTACCTCGTCGTACACGCCGCGCCAGCCGGGCACGATCAGCAGCTTGCCGCGCGTGCGAAACACGTGTCCGTCGTCGCCGGTGCCGATGGTCGTCTCCACGCGCGTGTTCTCGAACACCGCCTCCGGATGGAAGACCGCGAGGAAGCGGCGAGTGACCATGTCGTAGATGCGCCGGTCGTCGGAGCTCATCTTGTCGAGCTTGTGCTCGGAGCGAGTCGGGATGATCGCGTGGTGGTCTGTGACCTTCTCGTCGTTGACCACGCGCGCCAGCGGCAGCAGGTCCAGACCGGTGACGTATTCCGCGCCCTTGCGATACTCCGCCTGCGCGCCCACCAGCTCGGCGATCGGCTTGATCTCGGCGACCATGTCGGTCGGCAGGTAGCGCGAGTTCGTGCGCGGGTAGGTCAGCGCCTTGTGCTCCTCATAGCAGCGCTGCGCCGCGCCCAGCGTGCGTTTGGCCGAGAAGCCGTAGCGGTTGTTGGCCTCGCGCTGCAACGTCGTCAGGTCGTAGAGCATCGGCGCTTTCTCGCGCTGCTCTTTCTTGTCGAGCTTGGTGATCTTGCCGGGCTTGCCCTCGCATGCGGCGACGATCGCCGTCGCCTCGTCCGCGCTGGCGATGCGCGGCTTGGCGCCCGCGTGGAAACGACCCTCGTAGGCGCGCGCGCCGTCGGCCTCGAAGGCCGCATCGACGAGCCAGTAAGGCTCGGGCACGAACGCTTTGATCTCCTCCTCGCGCCGCGCGATCAGCGCGAGCGTCGGCGTCTGCACGCGTCCCAGCGAGACGGCGCCGTCGAAGGAGCTGCGCAGGCGGATCGTCGCCGCGCGCGTGGCGTTCATGCCGACGATCCAATCGGCCTCCGAGCGCGATCGCGCCGCCTGCTCCAGACGAGCGAAGTCGTCGGCCGGGCGCAGCGCTGCAAACGCGCTCTTCATCGCCGCGCTGGTCATCGAGTTCAGCCAAAGTCGCTGCACGGGCTTCTTGCCTTTGGCCTTCTCGTAGAGGTAGGCGAAGATCAGCTCTCCCTCGCGCCCGGCGTCGCAGGCGTTGACGACGTCGGCGATGTCTTCGCGGCCGATCTGTTTGGTCACAACCGACATCTGCTTGCGCGAGCGCTCGTCGCGCACGACGAGCTTGAAGCGGTCAGGGACGATCGGCAGGTCGTCCATCTTCCAGCGCTTGAACTTCGGGTCGTACTCGTCCGGTTCGGCGAGCTGCACAAGGTGTCCGACCGCCCACGTGATCACGTGATCGGGGCCTTCCAGCCAGCCCTCGCCTTTCTTGAACGGGCCCTTCAGAACGCGCGCGAGATCCTGCCCGACGGAGGGCTTCTCGGCGATCACGAGGGTCTTGGACATGGCGGTCAGCGTAGCGGAGGGTGCTAGCCCCCGATCGGCGCGCGCGGATTGGCGCCCCAGAACACCTGCGTCCCAAGCATCCCGATCAGTGTCACGAACACGAGGTTGAGGACCATCGACTTGGCCGTGGCCGTGCCCACGCCGACGGGTCCGCCGCTGGCGTTGTAGCCGTAGTAACAGGCGACGAGCACGATCACCGTGGCCATCGACATGCCCTTGATCAGGCTGAACAGCAGGTCGGGCGCGTTCTGGAACTGCCAGAAGAGCAGCAGGAAGCCGCCGGAGGAGACGAACCCGAGCTGCTCGACGACGCCGAGAAAGGAGCCGAGGAAGGCGACGCCGATCCCCGAGATGTACATGAACGGCAGCACGATCCACGCGGCGAGCAGACGCGTCGCGCAGAGGAAGACCATCGAGTCGACGCCCATCACCTCCAGCGCGTCGATCTCCTCGGAGATGCGCATCGCGCCGAGCTCGGCGACGATCCCGGTGCCGACCTTTGCGGCCATCATGTAGCCGAAGGCGTAGGGGACTGCCTCGCGCAGGTCGCACCACGCGGAAAACACGCCCGAGTAGGCGGGCGTTCCCGTGGAGAGGGTGAAGTAGGCGCCGCCGATGCCGCACACACCCAACCCCATCAAGAACACCAGCGACCAGATCACGAGCGTCGAGCCGACGATCAGGATGCCCGCCTGGCGCAGCGTCTCGCCGAAGAAGCGGAACACGCGCAGCCCCCACACGTCGCCGACGATCCGGCCGGTGAAGCGCGTGATCTCGCCGGTCCTCTCGAGCCATTCGCCCGGCGTCGCCTCCAGCTCGTTCACTTGATCACCAGGATCTGCGGGTGGGTGGCCAGGAGCGTCTGCGTGAAGACGTAGTTGAACGCGCCGAAGCCGAGGAACGAAACGACGACTGCTTCGTTGACCGCGCGACCGACGCCCTCGGCGCCGCCTGAGGCGGTCATGCCCTTGTAACAGCAGACGATCGCGATGATCGCCCCGAAGCAGGTGGTCTTCAGCACCGAGCCCCACAGGTCGGTTGTCGAGGCGTTGGCGAACAGCGTGCCCCAGAACGGTCCCAGCGGCTGGCCGTTGACCAGCTCGGCTGCGATGCCGCCGAAGATGCCGAACAGCAGCGAGTAGATGTCGAACAGTCCCGTGACGACCATCAGCGCGAGAAAGCGCGGGACGACGAGGTTCTTGACCGGGTCGACGCCGAGCACCTGCAGCGCGTCGAGCTCCTCGCGCACCTTGCGCGCTCCGAGGTCGGCGGTGATCGCCGTGCCTGCGATCCCGGCGACGACGGTCGCCGTGATCAGCGGCCCGATTTCGCGGATCGCCGCGAGCACGAAGAACCCGCCGAGACGATCGAGCGCGCCAAACAGCGTGAGGAAGTTCGCCGCCTGCAGGCCGGGGGCGCCGTAGCTGATCGCCACCGTCGTGATCAGCAAGGGAAACCAGACCAAGCGCAGCGCGAACAGGAACTGAGAGACGAACTCCCCTCCGTAGGGATATGGCGGAACCACGGCTGAGCGAATCGTCCTCCCCGTCAGCAGGACGACGTCGCCGAATTCTTCAAGCACGCGGCCGGCCGGTGCAAGCGCCCGCCCGACGCCGGCCTGGCCGCCGCCAATCTCCGCGGACGGGCCGGTCAGACGAGCCGCGCGATCTCCTCCGCCCTCTACAGTCATTCTGTTATACTACTAGTTGACTAGCACACTGTAAATCACGTCTCTCACTCGGTAGCCTTTGATCATGGTCGACAAACCGCACGAGAGCCCGTCAGACTCCGAGCGATCGGGGCTCGCGACGCTCGCCGTGGACCGCGACGGCGAGGTTCCGATCGGCGTCCAGCTCGCGTGGGCGCTGCGCACGCGTATCGGTGCCGGCGAGTTCAAGCCGGGACAGCGGCTGCCCGGCCTGCGCGACATGGCCGATGCGATCGGCGTCAACCTGAACACCGTGCGCACCGTCTACCAGCGCCTCGAGCACGAGGGTCTTATCGAAAGCCAGCAGGGCAGCGGCACTTTCGTCACGCCGTCGCCCGCCAGCGGCACGGCGGTGGGGACGATCGCCGCCACAGCCGCGCGTGCCGCGCGCGAGACGGGGGTCGACCCGCGCGAGGTGGCCGCGGCGCTGTACGTCGCCCCCCAGCCCCCGGCGTTGAGCAGCGACGAAGCGGCCGATTTGTCCGAGGTCGACCAGCGCCAGCTGCTGCGCAGGCAGATCGCCGCGTTCGAGTCGGCGCTCGGCGAGATCGAAGCTGCCAACCCCGGCCTCGCGCCTGCGGCCGAGCCGACCGGCCTCATCGCCGGCCCGGCGCTGCTCAGCACGCGCGAGCTCGAGCAGGTGCGCACCACGCTCGTGCGCCGGCTCGCCGCCGTGCAGGCGGCGATCGACGCGCAGGATCAAGCCGGTACTGGGCGAGAGCCGCCCACCCCTCCCTCCCGCAGCCGCAAGACCGTGTCGCAACCCCACGCCACGCCCGACCCGGCTGAGACCCCCAAGCGCGCGCGCCGTCCGCGGGCCACCGTGCGTACGCTCCCGGCGGGCACGTGAGCCGCGGCCGATGCGCGAGCTCACTCCCCCGATCGACGAGCCGCAGAAGCGAGCGATTCGAATGCTGGCGCTGAAGCGGACGGGGATGGCCGCCGCCACGGCCTTCGTTGCCGCGAACATCTGGACGGGCTGCCCGCTGCTTGCACTGTGGGTCGGCTCCCAGGCCGCGGGACGCCAGACGCTGAGCATGGGGGCCGTGGGCATTGTCGTCGTCGTGCTCGCTGTGCTCGTGTTCGCGATGGCCTTGCTGCTGACTTGGCTGAACAACGTCTACGACGAGCTGACCGGCCGCCAGCGCGTAGAACGACGCTCGGCATGGCTGCGCAGCATGCGCGCGGAGTCCGAGCGCCACGTCAGCCAGCGCTCGCGGATCACGGCGCTCGAGCGGATCGTGATGGTCAACATCTACGTCGCCGTCGTCACGCTCGTCGTCTGGTACGTCTTCTTCGCGTCGGCGCCCGCGCCCACGCTCTGCACGTTGCACTGCTGAAGCAGACGGCCTGAGACGTCTCAGCCGGCCGCGCAGCCCTCGGTGCTCACGCCGTCGGCCGTCGCCGAGCGCGCCTGCGCCTGCGCGATCACGCGCGCGACGGTCGCGTTGGCGACGCCGTAGCCGCCGCGCGGCCTGCCGCCGACGGTGCCGGCGAACACTGTCGTGAGCACCGCGCCATCGCCGTCGACGAGCGGGCCGCCGGAGTTTCCCGGGCGCACCAGGCCGCGCAGCGGCGTGAGCAGGCGCGAGACCGGCCCGCGGCCGTAGGCGTCGTCGGTGAGCACCGTCTGCGTGCGCCCGATGCGGCCCGGGCGCGCGTCGAACGACCCGTTCTGCGGGTAGCCGAGGATCGCGCCGCCACGGCCCGAGGAGGGATCTGAGGCGAGGCGCAGCGCGGGCAGACCGAGGCCGGGGACGCTCAGCACTGCGACGTCGTCGGTCGGATCGAAGGCGATCGGTCGCGCCGGCAGGCTCGGCGAGCGCCCGCGCACCTGCACGGTCGTGTCGCTCTCGCCGGCGACGACGTGCGCGTTGGTGACGACCAGATCCGGCTCGGCCACCCACCCCGAGCCCTCGATCGCCAGCCCGCAGGCGGTGCCGAGCACGCGCACGACGCTGTGCGACGCCGCTCTGACGCCGGGTGCGCGCGCGATGCGCGACGGCGGCGCAGAGACGTCGGGAGACGGCCCGGCGATCGACGGCAGCGGGTCCAGGCGTGAGAGCGCGTTGAGGATCGGGCCCGACGGCGGCAGCAGGACGTTCAGCTGCTGCAGGATCGCCGAGCGCTGGATGTCTTGGCGCAGCTTGCTCTGATCGGGCGCCTGGGCGACGACGGCGGCGACGATCCACACCACGCCGAGCGCAAGCGCCGCTCCGAGCACGGCCCCGAGCAGGCCGTCGAGCGCGCCGATGCCGGGGACGATCAGCGCCCGGCGGACCCTGAAGCCGAGGCCCTCCATCCCGCTCGCGAGGATCGCCCCGGCCAGCAACGCCCCGATCAGGCCCAGCGCCGGCGCATATGGTGAGGACGAGCCCTCGTTGAGCAGTAGAGGAGCCAGACGAGTTCCGAGGAATGCCCCTATGGCGAAACCGCCGAACGACAGCACGCCGACGATGAAGCCTCTCCGGAAGCCGAAACCGGCGAGGATTGCGGCGAATCCGACGATGATCCAGTCGAGTCCCGTCACCTGCCATGTTCTACCGCGCTCTGACTGACGAGCAGACGCTGCGCGTGCGGCGCGCGCGCCCGGTGATGGCGCTGGCGGCCGTCGCCTTCGCGATCGGCGCGATCATCGGCGCCAACGGCGGGCCCTCGTCGTCGGACTCGCTTGCCGGGCGGTTCGTCGCAGCGTGGTCTCGCAACGACTTCGCGGCGATGTACGCGGACATCGACGACGCGTCGCGGCACTCGCTGTCGGCCGATCAGTTCGCCTCCACCTACCACGAAGCGATGCGCACCGCCACGGCGACGAGCCTGCGCGCGATCGGCAAGCCCCGCAGCACGCCCGGCGGATTCGTGGCCGTGCCGGTGCGCGTGCGCACGCGCCTGTTCGGCACGCTCTCGCTGGCCGTGCGCGTGAGGATCGTCCACGGCGCCGGGGGCGGCGACGCGATCGCCTGGTCGCGATCGCTGGCGTTCCCCGGCATGCGTTCGGGAGAGACGCTGAGCCGCCGCACGACGCTGCCACTGCGCGCGACGGTGCTGGCGCGCGACGGCTCGGTGCTGGCCGAAGGAGAAGCGACGGGCGCCGGCCCGCGCAGCTCACCGCTCGGAGGCTCGGCGAGCGCGGTCGTCGGCGAAGTCGGCCCGATCCCCAGCTCGCGCCGCGTGGCCTTGGAAGCGGAGGGCGTTCCCACCGACGCGGTGGTCGGCACCAGCGGCCTGGAGCGAGCTCTCGACGCCCGCCTGCGCGGCACGCCCGGCGGCGAGCTGCTGGCCGGGCAGCGCGTGCTCGCGAGCGCTGCGCCGCTCGCCGACCACGCCGTGCGCACGAGCGTCTCGCCCGCCGTGCAGAGCGCCGCCGTGGAAGCGCTCGGCTCCCAGCTCGGCGGCGTCGTCGCACTCGCACCCACCGGCCAGATCCTGGCGGTCGCCGGGATCGGCCTCGACAGCGTGCAGCCCCCCGGCTCGACGTTCAAGATGATCACGCTCACCGGCGTGCTCGACGCCCACGTGGCCACGCCGAACACCACATTCCCCCACGCGACGTTCGCGACGCTCGACGGCGTCAAGCTGAGCAACGCCAACGGCGAGGAATGCGGCGGCTCGCTCACGCTCGCCTTCGCCGTGTCGTGCAACTCGGTGTTCGCCCCGCTCGGCGTAAAGCTCGGCGCGCCGCGTCTGGTGGCGATGGCCGAACGCTTCGGCTTCAACCACCCGCCCGGGATCGAAGGCGCGGCCGAAAGCACGCTGCCGGCCGCGTCGAGCATTCAGGGCGAACTCGACGTCGGCTCGACGGCGATCGGCCAGGGTCAAGTGCAGGCGAGCGCGCTGCAGATGGCGATCGTCGCGGCGTCGATCGCCGACGGCGGCAGCCGGCCGCGGCCGACATTCACGCCGGAGAAGCTCCTGCCCGCCGAACGCGTGACCAACACCGACGTCGCACACACCGTGCGACGGCTGATGATCGACGTCGTGCGCAACGGCACCGGCACCTCGGCGGCGATTCCCGGGGTGACCGTCGCCGGCAAGACGGGCACGGCCGAACTGAAGACCCAGTGCACGCCGTCCTCAGAATCGAAAGCCGGCGAATCGGGCTCGCAGGAATCGGGAGCCTCGGGCTGCGTCGGCGCCAACAGCGAAGCGAGCAACACCGATGCCTGGTTCGCCTCCTTCGCCCCCGCGCTGCACCCGCGGATCGTCGTCGGCGTGCTGCTCGTCAAAGACGGCGCCGGCGGCGACACCGCCGCGCCCGTCGCTCGCCAGGTGCTCGAAGCCGGGCTGCGGGCCAGCCGCTAGACGTCGAGCTCGGCCGAGGCCGTCTCGGCCGCGTTGTCAGGATCGACGATCGTCAGCTTCAGCGGGCGGTTGTCCAGCGAGACCGTCTGGATCTTGAACAGCAGCGGCGAACCCTGCGTGGTGCCCTGGGAGGCGATCGAATCGGCCACCGGCAGTCGGCCCTTGCCCGGGACCGAGCCCGCGCGGTAGGCGAACTGGTTGGTCGGCCTCGGCACGATCGGGATGTAACGGTTGCCCTGCGTGTCGGTGATCGTCAGATTGCTCGCGGCGGGCAGCGCCTTGGAGCCGTCGTTGTACACCTGCAGGAAGACCGCGAACCACTCCTGGCCAGGGGCCAGCTTCCGCTCGGCCGGCGAGAGGCCCTGCAGGTAGGCCGCGTCCTCTGTGGAGGACGGGTTCAGCTCGCGCGAGAGCTGAACCTCATAGACCAGCGGACCGACGTCGAGGTAGGGCGCGTTGGCGCCCGACTCGCCGGCGTACGTTCCCGTGGTGACCCGTGAATGAGAGTCTCCGCACGCCGTCAGCGCGCTCGCCGCGAGCAGGACGAGCGCGAGGAGCGTGAGCTTGCGCAGGCGGCTGGACATGCGACGCGGCAGTCTATCCGGCGGCGACCGTAACGCGGCTTCCGCGCTGCTCGCCCCGCTCGATGATCGCCCGCAGCCGGCGCATCGCGCGGCCGTTCTTGCGCTTGAACCAGCCGCGCGCGCCGAAGGACTCCATCAGCCGATCCGACAGCGTCGCCGGCACCGTCTCCAGCGTGAAGCGCACCCGCGTGGTCCCCGACGACGCCGGCGCCAGCTCATACGTGCCCAGCGTGCGAATGCGGTTGTTCTTGCCCGTGCGGCCGGCCTCGACGATCCGATGCGGGCGCTCTACCTCGACGAACGTCGCATCGGCCCAGCTGAAGCGATTTCCCGGAGCCTTGACGCGGAAGCGCGCCCCCGCCCCGCGCCCGACCGAGTCGATTCGCGTCAGATGCCAGTCCACCAGGTAGTGGTCGGTGAACTCGGCGTGGTTGGCGATGTCCTGCAGGTAGTCGAACACCTGCTCGCGGGGAGCGGAGATGGTTGTCGAGACGGTCACGGGGTCCACGGCGACCGCCAGTCTAAAGCGCGCCCCGCGTGCGCGGCGCGCTGCTAGGCGGCGCGGGCCGTCAGCCGCACCGTGTGGCCGTGCTCGCAGTGGCGAACGATCTCGCTCGCGACGGGCGCGTTGCGGCGCAGGGTGCGGCACAGCTCGCAGACGACTTCGCCGCCGCCGTCGTCGTACAGGTGCACGTGCTCACCGGTCAGCGGCGTGCGCCCGCAATCCGCGCAGCGATCACGGTCGGCCTCCAGGGCGCCGACGCCGCGGCGCAGCAGGTGGCGCTCGAGTTGCTCGACGTGGGTCGTATCCGAGGCCATGACGACCTTGATTTCGCCACCCGGCGCGCTCCTCCTGCCGCGTCTGCGAGCGTGACAGCGGGCTTGCGGGCAGCCTCGCCGGCCGCCTGGCGCACCGGCCCGCAAGGTCGGCGGTTTGCCGCCCCGCCAGCCGGGGGTAGAAACCCGAAGACGGGTCGATGCAGGGAGATCGGGTCGAGATCATAGGTCGTGCGCCTTTGCGGAAAATGCGGGGATCTGAAACCTGCCGCTTGGGCCAACTTGTTATGATCGCCACGATCTTTCCCTCGACAGGAGCACCGCGACGGAGCGCCTAACAAGAAGGGAGGAGCAGCATGGATCTACTCAGTGCGGGGACCTTCGTAGGTGCGGGGTCGTTCTGCTGTCGCAGCTGCGGGTACGTGCTCACGTTGAGCAGCCTCGACACACTCACCGACTGTCCGGGGTGTGGCGGCAGCGACTTCGTCCGCGCCTCGCTGTTCAGCGCCGAGCCGCAATCCGCCGGCCAGGAGACCGCCCGCCACGGCGGGATGCTGTCCGAGCCCGCTCCGTCTGACCGCGCCGCCCAGCTGGCGAGCGCGCGCGAGCAGATCGAGCAGCCCGGCGAGTACCTCTGCTTCGACGAGGGCGGCGAGTCGCACACCGTCGCGCTCACGCGCGAGTGGACGCGCATCGGCCGCAGCCTCGCCGCCGACGTACGCTTCGACGACCCGACCGTCTCGCGCCGCCACGCGCTGATCGTGCGCCAGCCCGACGGCGCGCGCGTGCTCGACGACCGCAGCCTCAACGGCGTGTTCGTCAACGGCGAGCGCGTCGAGGGCAGGCTGCTGGCCGACGGCGACGAGATCATCGTCGGGCGCTATCGCCTCAGCTTCCTGGTCGTCACGCCCGAGCCATCGGCCGGTGCCGGGGGCGCCGGTTCGGTCTCTCTGCACGGCGCCGGTTGACCCGCCACGACGCCCACCCGTCGCGCGCTCGCCCTCTGGCAGACGGCGGGTCGGCGCGTCCTCGGCTGGCCACGTAATATCGCCGCATGGCCGACACGATCGCCGTGCTCTCGCAGAAGGGCGGAACGGGCAAGACGACGGCCGTACGCACGCTGACCGATGCGTTTCGCCGCAGCGGGCTGCGCACGCTCGCGGTCGACCTCGACCCGCAGGGCAACCTGTCCGACTACTTCGACATCCCGCCCGACGCCGAGCCGACGATCTCAGACGTGCTCGCCGGGCGCGCGCAGATTGGCGAGGCGATTCACGAAGATCTGGTCCCCGCCAGCCTGACGCTCGCCGAAGCGGAGCTGATGCTCGGCGGCAAGATGGGCCGCGAGCTGACGCTGCGGCGCGCGCTGGCCAAGGCGCCCGAGGAGTACGACCTGATCCTGATCGACTGCCCGCCGTCGCTCGGCCTGCTGACGGTCAACGCGCTCGTCGCCGCCGACCACGCGCTCGTGACCGCCGAGGCCCAGTACTTCGCGCTGCAGGGCGTCGAGCAGGCGATGGAGGTCGTCGAGCTCGCGCGCGACGGGCTCAACTCCGAGCTGTCATTTCTCGGCGTCCTGCTCAACCTCGCCGACATGCGCACCGTGCACTCGCGCGAGGCGCTCGCCTCGCTGAAGGAACGCTTCGGCGAGCAGGTCTTCGACACGGTCATACGTTCGTCGATCGCCTACGCCGAGTCCGCCGAGCGCGCACGGTCGATCCTCGACCATCGCCCCGACCTCGGCGCCGACTATCTCGACCTCGCCGGCGAAGTGCTGGCGCGCCTGCCCGGCCTGGCGGCCGCCGGCGAGCGTCTCGCGCGGCTGCGCTAGTCGCAGGCCACTACAGCTCGACGACGTAGGCGCCCTGCGACTCGAACGGCGTGCGCAGCAGCGTCGCCCAACCGTCGAGCTCGCTGCCCAGCGCCTCGGCGACCGCGCCCGTGTGCTCGTAAAAGCACCACACGAGCACCGTCGGCCCGGCGCCGGAGATCGTCGCCCCGAGCGCGCCGAGCTCCTGCGCGCGCATGGCCAAGTCGTAGGAGCGCGGGAACAGCTGCGAGCGCTGCTGCTGGTGCAGGCGGTCCTGCAGGCCGCGCGCCAGCAGATCCCAGTCGCCGCGCGCCAGGCCAAGCGTCAGCAGCGCCGCGTGGGCGACGTTGAAGACGGCGTCTGACAGCGCCACCTGCTCGGCCAGCGCCGCGCGCGCGGCGCTCGTGCGCACGGCCTCCGCGGGAACGACGGCCAGGGCCTCGAGGCCCGTCGGCGGCTCAAAGCGTGTGGCCCGACCGTCCGCGCACACCACAAAGCCCCCCAGCAGCGAAGCCGCGACGTTGTCTGGATGCCCCTCCACGGCGCTGGACTGCGCGAGCAGATCGATATCCATCTCAAAAAGGTGGTCGGCCGCCATCGTGCCCGCGACTATCGCCGCCGCGCTGGACCCGAGGCCGCCCGCCAGCGGGATCTCCGAGCGAATGCTGAACGTGAACGCGTCGGCTGGGTGCAGGCGCTCGAACGCGCGCACGCACAGGTTCTCCCGGCCCTTGGCGATCGGCAGCTCGGACTCCACCGCGAAGCGCCCCGTCTCGATCACCTCCAGCTCCAGCTTCAGCGACACCGCCGCCGCCATGCAGTCAAAGCCCGGGCCGAGGTTCGCCGAGGACCCCGGCACGCGCACGAGCCTCCTACGGATCACCCAACACCGCTTCCTCGATCGCCGCGGTCTCGGCGGCGCACTGGATGATCCTGCCGTCGTTGTTGGCCATCGCCGTCTCCGGGTCCTTCAGCCCGCGGCCGGTCAGCACGCAGACGATCGACTCGGCGCCTTGCGCGCCGTACTTCAGCAGCCCGGCGACCGACGCGGCCGAGGCCGGCTCGCTGAACATGCCTTCCCTGGAGGCCAGCAGCTTGTAAGCCGACAGGATCTCCGCGTCGCTGACGACCCTGATCGAGCCGCGCGAGTCGGTGGCTGCCGCCATCGCGTCCTCCCAGCGCACGGGGTTGCCGATGCGGATCGCGCTGGCGACCGTTTCCGGGTGCTCGATCACTTTTCCCTCGACCAGCGGCGCCGCGCCCTCGGCCTGGAAGCCGAGCATCTTCGGCGCCGCCCCGAGCTCGCGAAAGCCGCGCCAGTAGGAGGTGATGTTGCCGGCGTTGCCGACCGGGATGCAGAGTGCTTCCAAGCCGCCTTCGAGGCCCTCGTGGATCTCGAACGCCGCCGTCTTCTGGCCTTCGATGCGAAACTCGTTGACCGAGTTCACCAGCGCGATCGGATGCGTCGCCGTCAACTCGCGCACCAGCGTCAGCGCCTGGTCGAAGTTGCCCTTCAGCGAGATCACGCGCGCTCCGTGCACGAGCGTCTGCGCCATCTTGCCCTGCGCGATCTTCCCCTCCGGCACGATCACCGCACACGTGATCCCCGCGCGCGCCGCGTACGCCGCCGCGCTCGCCGCGGTGTTGCCCGTCGACGCGCAGATCACCGCCTTGGCGCCTTCGCGCACGGCCGCCGACACCGCGCACGTCATGCCGCGGTCCTTGAACGACCCCGTCGGATTGGCGCCCTCCAGCTTCAGTCGCACCGTCGCCCCGACCATCGCCGACAACACCGGCGCGCGCAGCAGCGGCGTCGAGCCCTCCTGCAGGCTGACCAGCTTGTCGCCCACGTCGAACGGCAGGCGCT
Organism: Solirubrobacteraceae bacterium; assembly: GCA_017882375.1. GTDB lineage: Bacteria > Actinomycetota > Thermoleophilia > Solirubrobacterales > Solirubrobacteraceae > Palsa-744. The sequence continues at coordinate 12,902 of JADGPP010000037.1, forward strand.
CGTGGTAGCGCTCGATCAGCGGTACGTGCGTGCCCGAGAAGGCCGCGCCTTCGACCCTCGGCAGCGGCACTGGCGGCGGCGCCTCTCTCATACGAACTCCTCTTCTATCACCCGGATAGAGCGCGTCGGCGAGCGCACGAAGTCGAACTCGTCGACCTCGGCGATCGCCGCCCTCAGGCCCGACTCGAGCACCGGGTGGGTGACCATCACCAGGCGCGCGTGCTCGCCCATCCCGCGCTGCACGACCGACTTGATCGACACCTCGTGCTCACCGAGCACCTTCGTCACGCACGCCAGCACGCCGGGCTCGTCGGCGACGTCCAGGTGCAGGTAGTAGGCGCTCTCGACGTCTGTGACCAGGCGCAAAGGCAGCGGCGGCGCCGGCGGACGCGCGCCGCCGGTCATCACGCTGACCACATCGCCGAGCACCGCGCTGGCGGTCTGCCTGCCGCCGGCCCCCGGTCCCGACAGCGTCAGCTCGGTGATCGTCTCGGACTCCACCGTGACCGCGTTGAACGGCCCGGAGATCGACGCGAGCGGATGCCCCGAGTACAGGAACGTCGGATGCACGTGAACCGACAACCCCCCCTGGCGGCGCTCGGCCGTGCCCACCAGCTTCAACCCCAGGCCGAGCTCGCGCGCGTACTCCAGGTCGTCGCCGTGCAGGTGCTCGATGCCCTCGTAGGGCACGTCGTCGAGGTGCACCGGCGAGCCGAACGCCAGCCGCGCGAGGATCGCCATCTTCGCCGCCGCGTCGCGGCCGCTGACGTCGTCTGACGGGTCGGCCTCCGCATAGCCGACGCGCTGGGCCTCGGCGAGCGCCTCGGCATACGTGCAGCCGCGCGTCATCTCCGTGAGGATGAAGTTCGTCGTGCCGTTGACGATCCCGTGGATGCGCTCGATCGGCGTCGCCGACAGCGATTCCTCGAGCACGCGCACGACCGGCACGGCGCCCGCCACCGCCGCCTCGAAGCGCAGCCTCACGTCGTGCGCGCGCGCCGTGTCGAACAGCTCCTCGCCATGCTGGGACAGCAGCTGCTTGTTCGCGCTGACGATGTGCTTGCCGGCGCGCATCGCCGTCAGCAGATACTCGCGCGCCGGTTCGATGCCGCCCATCACCTCGACCAGCAGGTCGGAGTCGGCGAGGATCTCCTCGAAGTCGCCGCGCGTTCGCGTCAGCACGCCCGTGATCACCGGCCTGCGCCCGTTGAAGCGCTCGATCTCATCGGCCCGCTCGTCCAGCAGCGACGCGAACGCCGAGCCCACCGTCCCGTGGCCGAGCAGCCCTACTCTGAATGGGGCCACCGCGCCGTCCGCAGCGCCCTGCGCGCTAGCTGACATCGCGCGCGGTCAGATCGTCGAAGCTCTCGCGCCTGACCACCACGCGCGCGTCTCCGTCACGGCAGAAGATCACAGGCGGTCGCGGGACGCCGTTGTAGTTGTTGGCCATCGCAAAGCCGTACGCGCCCGTCGCCGGCGTCACGATCACGTCGCCCGGCCTCGGGTCGTCCAGCAGCGTCTCGCCCACGATCACGTCGCCCGACTCGCAGTGCTTGCCCGCCAGCCGGCAATGCGTCGTCCCGTCGAAGCGATCGGCGACGTGCGCTTCGTAGACCGCGCCGTAGAGCATCGGGCGCAGGTTGTCGGACATGCCGCCGTCCACAGCCACCCAGCGCGAGACGTTCTGCTTGACGCTCTGCACCGTGTACAGCGTCACTCCCGCGTTCGCGCTCAGCGCCCGCCCGGGCTCGATCAGCAGACGCCGCTGCGCGCCGCCGGCGTGCGCGTGCGCGGCCTGCACGAGCGCGCCGACGTAGTCCTCGATCGCCGGCGCAGGCGGCTGGTCGGCGGTGTAGCGCACGCCCAGCCCGCCGCCGAGATCCCACACGGGAAAGCCGCCGAGCTTGGCCAGCTCGGCGATCTCCACGCGAAACGGGTCCAGGCCGAGCAGCTGCGAGCCGATGTGCGCGTGCACGCCCTGCAGCGACAGCCCGTCGGCGCTCTGCACACGCGCGAACGCCTCACCCGCCTGGGCAACAGAGAAGCCGAACTTCGAGTCGGCCTGGCCGGTGGAGATCTTCTCGTGCGTCTCTCCACGCACGTCCGGCGTCACCCGCACCAGCACCTCCTGCTCGCCCGCGCCAGCGCGCCCGCCCGCCGCCATCAGCCGCCCCAGCCGCTCGATCTCGTCGAAGTTGTCCACCACGATCAGCCCCACGCCGCGCTCCAGCGCCATGCGCAGCTCAGCCTCGGACTTCGCGTTTCCATGCAGCACGAGCCGCTCCGGCGCGAAGCCCGCGTTCAGCGCCAGGTGCAGCTCGCCGCCGGAGGCCACGTCGCACCACAGCCCCTCCTGCGCGAACAAAGCCAGCACCGCCGTACAGGGAAAGGCCTTCGACGCGAACACCACGTGGAAGTCCTCGTGCCCCTCGTTGCGTCCCGCCGCCGTGAACGCCCGCGCACGCGCCCGCAGGTCGTCCTCCGCGACGACGTATGCCGGCGTGCCGAACTCCTTCGCCAGCTCGATCGTGTCGCAGCCGCCGATCTCCAGGCGCCCGCGCTCGTCCAGGCGGCTGCCCAGCGGGAACACATCCGAGAGGCTCGTCTCCGTCGCCATGCGCGGATTATCGCTTGCCACCCATAGCCACCGTCGTACGACCGCCCCGGCGTGCGCCCCGGCGCGGCTCAGGCCGGTGCGGTGCGCAGCGCCGACGCGCCGCCGCGCCGCGCCATCGACGCCAGCCACAGCGCGCCGATCAGCATCAACCCGACGCTCTCCAGCTGCGGCGGCGTGAGTCCCGCGAACACCTCGGTGTTGCGTCTGATGAACTCCACGAGGAAGCGCTCAAGCCCACTGCCCAGCAGGTACAACGCGAACACGACACCGGGGCGCACGCGGTCGCGCAACTGCCACAGGCCGTAGGCCAGCAGGCACATCGCGACCGTCTCGTAGATCGGCGTCGGCTGCACCGTCACGCCGGGCGGCGTCGGCAGCGTCCCGTGCGGATAGCCCATCGCCCACGGCAGCGTCGAGTGGATCCCGTAGTCGCCGTCGCCCGACACCTGGCAGCCGATGCGTCCGATCGCGTAGCCGAGCGCCAGCGCCGTCGCGCACGTATCGAACATGCGCCGTTCGAGCACTCCACGCCAGCGCATCCACGCCACCACGCCGATCGCGCCGCCGATCGCGCCGCCGTACCAGACCAGCCCCGACCCGGAGAACACGCTGCCGAGCAGATCGTGCTTGACCGAGTCGTATCTTTCGATCAGGTAATACAAGCGTGCGCCCACCACGCCGCCGACGAGGGCGGCGAAGGTGATCTCATAGGCCCAGTCGACCGGCCTGCCCAGCTCGCGCAGCCTGCGCGCGACGACCGCGCCGCACGCGATGAAACCGAGCGCGAACGTCACCCCGAACGTCTTGATCGAGATGCCCAGGACGTGGATCTCAGGCTTCATGGCAGCGAATCGGCGGGCATCGTGATCGTCGCGCCACTTTAGGGCAGACGTAGGTGCTTCTGCGACAATCCCCCCATGGCTTCCAGACGTCAGAGCTTCGGCAAAGACACCGGCCTGCAGGCGCGCATGCTGCTGACGCTGTTCCTGCTCGGTCTGCTCTACGCGGTGTTCGTCGGCGTGCTGTTCGCCGCCGGCGCCGGCGCTGGGCTGATCGTCGTCGTCGCCGTCGTGCTGCTGCTCGTGCAGCTGTTCGGCTCAGACAAACTGGCGATGGCCTCGCTCGGGCTCAAAGAGGTCTCGCCCGAGCAAGAGCCCGAGCTGCACGGCATCGTCGATCGCCTTTGCGTGCAGGCCGACCTGCCCAAACCCCGCGTGTGCGTGATGGAGACCTCGATGCCCAACGCCTGCGCGATGGGCCGCTCGCAGAAGTCCGCGACCGTCTGCGCGACGCGCGGCATCCTCGACATGCTCTCCCCCGCCGAGCTCGAAGGCGTGATGGCGCACGAGCTCAGCCACGTGATCAACCGCGACGTGATGGTGATGACGCTCGCCAGCTTCTTCGCCACGCTCGCCTCGATGATCGCCCAGTTCGCGCTGTTCTTCGGCGGCGGCTACGGCAGCAACGAAGAGGAGGAGGACATCATGATCGTGATCCTCGTCTCAGTCGTCGTCTACGCCGTCTCCTTCGTGCTGCTGCGGACCCTTTCGCGCTACCGCGAGTTCGCCGCAGACCGCGGTTCTGCCGTGCTCACCGGACGGCCGAGCGCGCTCGCCTCGGCGCTGCTGAAGATCAGCGGCACGATCGAGCGCGTGCCCAGCCAGGACCTGCGCAAAGCCGAAAGCATGAGCGCCTTCTTCATCATCCCCGCGCGCGCCAAGAAGTCGCTGATGAACATCTTCGCCGACCACCCGCCGCTGGAGCAGCGCCTCGCCGCGCTGGAGCGTCTGGAGTCCCAGCTGCAGGGCGTCGCCTGACCGTGGGGCTGCGCGACATCCTCACCGGCCGCCACCAGGTCAAGGGTCCGGCGCCCGACCGGCTGTTCGCGATCTCCACGGCCTACGTCACGCTGCAGTCCGAGCACCAGATCGACCCCAGCGGCAGCGCCGCGATCGTCTTTCAGGCGCTCGCCACCAGCGACTTCGAATCGACGCTGAAGGACATGGAAGAAGTCGTCACCGCGACCGGCGGCGACAGCGGCACGACCGTCTCCACCGAGGACGACAGCTACGGCTACCACTGGATGATCCTGCACAACCCCGACGGCGCACCGAGCGTCGAAGACCTCGCCGTCGGCATCAACGCCGTGTCGAGCTCGATCGAGACCGCCGGCTACGGCGAGCGGCTGCTGTGCGCCGTGTTCGCCTTCCTCGACGCCCAGAAACGACGCGTCTACTTCATCTACAACTACAAGCGCGGCTACTGGTACCCGTTCGTCCCCGCGCCCGGCGACGCCCAGGAGCACTCGACCGAGCGCGAGCTGCAGCTGAAGGCGCAGATCGGCTCGGAAATGCCGCTCGAGCCGGAACTGGAGCGGTGGTTTCCGTTGTGGGGTATCCCGATCTGACAGGAAAATAGCCCCAGATTCCCGCAAATTGCGTATTTTCATCAGCCCGTGCGGGCCCGCGGCGCGGGCACGGGGACTAGTCGGGTATCAGACCCTCGCCCGTGAACTCGGCGCCGGCCTCCGCGAAGCTGAGGTCGGGGGGCGGCAGTATCAGGTCTGAGCCCGCGAGCTCGTCGTCGGCGGCTCGCGTGCCGTTGGAGCGCACGAAGTCCAGCAGCGCGGCGAACGTCTCGGCGTAGCCGCTCTCGTCGCCGCCAACGCAGGCCGCGACAACGGCGTTGTCCAGCTCGTTCAGGCGCGCGGTGAGGTTCTCGGCGAGGTGGTACTGGTCCTCGCCGGAGATGCGCACGATCATGTCTGACCGCTCTCGCTCGACGCCGAGCTCGACTGCTCGCTGTCGCCGCCAGCGCCGCCCGATGCGATCTGCGGGGCCTCGCCGGCCCCGCCCTGACCCAGCCCTCCGGGCTGTGTGCCGAGTTCGCCCTTCATCTTGGCCAGCTCGTCGTCGACCTCCGGCTGGCTGGAGAGCTGCTTGAGCTGTCGATCGATGTCGTCTTCGCCCGAGCCCAGCTGCGTGATGTCTTCGAACGTGCCTGCCGCTTCGAGCTCTGACACCGCGTCGGCGCGGGCTTTCATGTTTTCGGTCTTGTCGACCGCGCGCTGCATCGCCAGGCCGACGTCGGCCATCTGCTCGCCCACGCCGGTCGCCGCCTCGGAGATGCGCACCTGCGCCTCGGCCGCGGAGTACTGCGCCTTGATGACCTCCTTCTTGGTGCGGAAGGCCTCGATCTTCGCGCGCAGTTTCTGCTCGGAGTCGGTCAGCTTCTGCTGCTGGTCTTCGAGTTCTGTGACCTGCGTGTCGAGTCCCTGCAGCTCGGTCTGCGCGACGTTCTTGCGCTCCAGCGCGGTGCGCGCCAGCTCCTCGTTGCCCGCGGACAGGGCCTGGCGGGCCTGGGTGTCGAGCTTGACGACGCTCTGCTGCAGCGACTTTTCCTGCATCTGCAGACGCTTCTTGGCCGTCACGACGTCGGCGATGCCCTTCTTGACGTTCTGCAGCTGTTCGACCTGCTTGGAGTAGCTGTAGTCCAGCGTCTCGGCGGGGTCTTCGGCACGGTCCAGAAGTTTCGAGACCTTCGCCTTCACGACGGTTGACATGCGCCCGGTCAGACCGGCCATCTGATCCTCCTATTGCTTTCTAGGGGCGGCCGATCCCGGATCGGCCAGCTCTCTCAAGCGTAGCCGACTCCGAGCAGTCCGAGGACTACTCAGAGCCCGAGCGGGTGGCGAACCGTGTAGCCGCCGTTTTCGGTGCGCAGCGGGCGCCAGCGCGGACCCTGCTGATTGGTCGGGTCGTCGGCGGCGCTGGTGTCCAGGCGCAATCCAGCGATGTCCATGTAGGCGTGGCCGGAGTTGCCGAACACGGCGATCCAGCGACCGGCTCCGTGCGAGCCCCAGGCCATGAATTCGGAGGAGTCCTCCGGCGCGGTGACCAGGTTGCCGCCGTGCAGCGCGAAGGACACGGTGCCCGAGCAGTCGTAGCCGGGCGAGTCAAACGAGGCGTGTCCGCCGCCGAAGATGTATGGCAGGCCGATGATTTCGTTGCCCGCCCAGATCGCCTTCTGGACCGCTTCCGGCGCCGACATCGGCGCTGCCGCGAGACCGTTGACGTAGCGCGCCAGCGCGCCCGGCACGAGCAGCTGCGGCTTGGTGTCCGCAATCGTCGCGGTGGCGCCGCTGACTGCGCTGCCGCCGGTCGCGTTGGTCAGCTGTGCGGCCGGGGCAGGCGCCGCGTACGGAACCACTTCGCCGGTCGCCGTCTTCTGGTAGATCGGGCCTCTGTAAGTCAGTTGGCGGGACTTCGCCGTGATCGGGGAGAGGTGGATCGCCGGTGCCGTGGTGGCCGGCGTCGTGGTGGCCGGAGCGGTGGTGGCCGGAGCGGTGGTGCTCCCGGCGACAGCTCCGCCAGTCGTGGTAGCCAGCGCGGGGGTAGCCGCGATGGCCAAGAATGTCAAGCAGCTTAGGAACGTACTAAGGGTTCTCACCCGCAAAACAACAACCTCTTTCGTTGGCCTCCGGGGTTAGCTGACGGGCTAGCGCTGAAAGAGCCTGCGCTTCTCACGGGTACACCGTGGGATTAGCCCCAACACAACTTGGGTCCCCCGGTCTCTGACATCGGGTCAGGGACTCGGCTTGTTCTTTCCTGCCGCGGCAGGCTAGCAGAGTGCAACGACGCTTGCATCATCTGGGCGCCGATGTGCATTGTTGCCTGCAAACGAGCACAATCCTCGCGCCAGATACCCACCGGGGCGGGTCCCAAACCCTGCGCAAAGCTGCGCGCCCTGCAAGCCTGCCGATCGACGCGCCCTGCGTCCCGGCGCGGCGCTGCGTGCGCGCCGCCTGCGTACCGGCGCAACGAGCCCCCTGCGGCCCCGCGCAGCGGGCTCGCGCGCTCCGGTGCGCCCGCTAGTGTGCGCGCCATGCGCGCGCCCACGCTCCGGCTGATCGCCGCGCTTGCGCTCGCCGGGGCGCTGTCCGCCGGCATCCTCAGCGGCTGCGGCAAGGGAAGCGCTTCGCAGCGCACCGCCACGAGCGCCGGGGAACCCGGGGCTGCACCGGCGGCGCAGGGCGTCGTCGGCATCTCCACCAAGAACACCACCCGCCTCGGTGGTGCCGATCCGACGGCCGACGCCGCGGCGGTCGCGCAGGCGGTCTATTCCGGCTTCACCCCAGCCACACGTCCGCAGGCCGTCGTCCTGGTCGACGAGCGCAACTGGCCGGCCGCGCTGGCCGCCTCAGCGCTGGCGAGCGCGCCGTTGGGCGCGCCGCTGCTGTACACCGACGGCGACTCGCTGCCCGACGCCACCCTCTACGCGCTGCGCGCGATGCGCCCGATCGGAGCGGCCTCGCTCGGCGGCGCGCAGGTGATCCGCATCGGAACCTCCGCAGCGCTGCCCGACGGTCTGCGCGAGCGCTCGGTCCGCTCGGCCGGCGAACCGGCGGCCACGGCGGCGGCCGTGCAGAAGCTGTTCGACACCGTGCACGGCGGCAAGCCCCACCAGGTGATCGTCGTCGCGGCCGACGCCCCGCAGCCGTTGCAGATGCCGGCGGCTGCGCTGTCTGCAGAGAGCGGCGCGCCGATCCTGCTGATCGACCGGGCGAGCGTCCCGACGTCGACGCGCGCGGCGCTGAAAGCGCTGCACCATCCGGCGATCTACGTGATCGCGCCGACGACGGTGCACAGGCGCGCGTATGCCGAACTGGCCCCGCTCGGCACCGTCGTGCAGGTCGCCGGAGCCACCGGCGAATCGCCGAGCGCGACGGAAAGCGGCGACGCGGTCGAGAACGCGATCTCCGTGTCGCGCTTTGCCCACGGGTCGTTCGGCTGGGGCATCCACGAAGCCGGACACGGGCTTGTGTTCGCGAACGTCTCGCGGCCACTGGACGCGCCGGCAGCCGCCCCGTTGTCCGCGCACGGCGACTACGGGCCGCTGCTGCTGCTGTCGCACAGCGCCTCGGTTCCGACCGCGCTGACGCAGTACCTCAGCGACATCGAGCCCGGTTACACCGCGGCGGCCCCGCCCGTGCGCGAGGTCTACAATCACGGCTGGCTGATCGGCGACGAACAGGCGATCTCGGCGCTCGCGCAGGCCGAACTGGACACCGTCCTGGAGATCGCTCCGCGCCAGCCGTCAGCAGCAGAACAGTCCGTCGCCACCGCCGAATGATCAGCCAGCAGGTGAGCCCGAGTTGAGCCAAGCCGAGGATCCGCGAACACTGCGCAAGGAGCGCACCGGCGAGGTGACCGTCGAGGACGTGCGGCGACTGATGGGTGCCTCCACGCCGCACTTCGCGCTGCAGCTGCGCGAACGCATCGCCAAACTGATCGCCGGCCTGCCCGACGGACACCCGGCCCGCATCGAGGGCGAGCGCGAGATCGCGCGCTTGGAGCGCCTGGGCTTCGCCGGCGAGATTCGCGGCCAGACAGGCCCGCCGGGCGAGCACGCGCTGCCGTCGCTGGACGACACGGCCGTCGGCTGAGCTCGGCGCGAGGCGTGCGCCGGCGATGCGCCTGGCGATTGCGCTCGGCGGCCCGCGCTCCTAGCGCTTGCCGGCGAACACCCGCTCGCGGCGAGCGTCTACGAAGCGTGCGCGCAGCAGTTTGTGCAGGAGCGCGTACAGCGGCAGGGCGAGCGCCAGCGGAGCGATCTTCAGCCCGACCGGCACCGGCGTGATGAACGCCGACAGCACGAGCAGCGTGCCCGTGTAGAGGACGACCGTCGGCAGCAGCGCGAGCAGGATCGTGTGCGACCGGTAGCCGCTGCGATGCTCGCGCAGCGAGAACTCGACCGTGCCGATGAGAACCGCCGCGACCCCGGCGACGAGCGTCGCGGCGCCCGCCGTGTCGTGCTTGCTCAGTTTGCTCGCCCCGATCGCCGTGGCGACCGCGCCGATCAGGATCAGCAGCTCGGACACGGGCACGGGATGCCACGGCGCCTGCGGGCGCTCGCCGAGCGACTGCGGGTCTTTGAAGCCGCGCGAGCCCGTGTCGCGCTGCGGTGCCTCTCGCGCGCGGGAGCGCTTTCTCGCCGGCGACGGCGGCGGTGTCTGCTCGCGCTCGCCGACGCTGGCGACCGACGTGCCGATCGACTCGGCAGCCCGCTCGCCGACGGCCGCCGCGCGCGGGCGGTTGCGCTTGCGCGAGCGCCCGCGGCGCCCGCTGTTGCGATTTGCCACGGCGCCCGCCGCTACTTGCCGTCGGGCCGGTGTCCGCTGCCGCGCATTTGCCGTCGATCGTACCGCCTATGCTGGCTTTCATGGCCCGGACGAGCCCGTTCAAGCCCGCCCCCGCGGCGACCGCGTCCGTGCCGGGCGATGCTTCTTGCGTGCGCGAGCGTCCAGCGGCTGGCAGCGACGCCGGGATCCCCGACAGCACGCTCGCCGGACCGTTTCCCGTGGGCGAGTACGCGGCGGCGCTGCGCGACAAGCTGCGCTCGTTCACGCGCGTGCAGGTCGTCGGCGAGCTGGTCAACCTGAGACCCTCGCGAGCGCGCGTCTACTTCGAGCTGCGCGACTCCGGCGGCGCGCTCTCCTGCGCGGCGTGGCGCGACGACTGGGACCGGATCGTTGCGCTCGGCGGCGCGCCGCCGAGCGAGGGGATGCAGGTCGTCGTGGCGGGCGGCTGTGACTATTACCCCGGCAGCGCCACCTCCTCCCCGGGCTTCTCTTTCGCCGTCGCCGACCTGCGCGTCGCCGGCGAGGGCGACCTGCTGGTGCGCATCGACCGCCTGCGCAAGCAGCTCGACGCCGAGGGCCTGCTCGAGCCGCAAAAGCGTCTGGCGCTGGCGTTCGTGCCGCGCACGATCGGCGTGATCACCGCCGAGCAGGGCAAGGCACGCGACGACGTGCTCGCCGCGCTGGACCGGCGCGGCTGGGCAGGGCGCCTGGTGTGGGGCTTCGCGCCCGTGCAAGACCGCCACGCCGCCCCGGCGATCGTCCGGGCGCTCGGCGATCTCGCCGCACTGGCGCGGGTGGACGTCGTGATCGTCGCGCGCGGCGGAGGCTCGCTCGCCGACTTGCTGTGCTTCTGCGACGAGACGCTCTGCCGCACGGTTGCGCTGCTGAACGTGCCGGTGATCGCATCGGTCGGACATCACACCGACCGCACGCTGCTCGACGACGTCGCCGCCGTCAGCTGCTCGACGCCGACGCACGCCGCGGAGGCCGCTGTCGGGGTCGACTGCCGCGAGGGGCGCGCCGCGCAGGCGCAGGCGGCGGCGCGCCTGCACACGCACGCTCGCCGGGCGGTCCTCGCGCAAGCGGGCCTCCCGGACGCCGCCGTGCGCCTGCGCGATCACGGGCGCAGAGCGGTGCTGACGCGAGCCCGACTGCTGGCGAGCCTGTCTCGAGCGCCCGGCGCGCATCTGAACCGCGAGCGCACGCGCCTGCACCAGCAGCTGCGTGAGATTCGCGCGGGCTCGCGCAGGCGCCTGGAGAGCGAGCGTGACGTGAACGAGCGCACGGCGCTGGTGATCCGGCGAAAGGCCGAGGCGGCGATGCTGGACTGCCGCCAGCGCCAACCGCGCGAGCTGCAGCGACTGGCGCTGGCGCTGGCAGCGCACGACCCGCAGCGCACGCTCGAGCGCGGCTACGCGCTCGTCGAGTCGCCAGACGGCCAGCCGCTGACCACGGCGGCCGGTGCGCGCGACGTCGGCGAGCTGCGCGTGCGCTTCGCCGACGGGACGGTGCCGGCGCGGGTGAGCGAGCCGTGAGCAGGCGCGCGCGATGAGCGATCCGGACGGCCAGACGCGACAGACGCCACAGGCCCCGCTGAGCTACGAGGCAGCCTCGGCGCGCGTCGAGGAGATCATCCGCCGGCTGGACTCGGGTGAGGCCAGCCTCAACGAGACGCTCGAGCTGGTCAGGGAGGGCAAGGGATTGATCGAGCTGTGCGCGAGCGAGCTCGGCGCCGTCGGCGACGCGCTGGAGGAGCTGCGCCTGGACGAGCTCGTCAGTCGCCTGGAGAGCGAGGCCGCCGGGTGAGCACCTGGGAGCTGCTCGCCGAGCTGCCCGTCGAGATTGAGGACTACGTGTTGCAGGGTTTGCGCGCGGAGGTGTCCAGCGACTTCGAACGCAAGAGCACGCTCATCCACCTGCGCGGAGCCGGTCGGCAGGGCGTCGGCGAGGACGTCACCTACGACGCCGTCGACCACGAGATCATGCAGGCCGCCGGACCGACGCTCGCGCTGTCGGGCCGCTTCACGCTGGCCTCCTTCTCCGAGCATCTCGCCGGCCTCTCGCTGTTCGCCGAGCCGCCCCAGCGCGACGTCTCGGCGCGCTACCGCACCTGGGCATACGAGTCAGCCGCGCTGGACCTCGCGCTGCGCCAGGCCGGCAAGACGTTGCACGCGGCACTCGGTCGCGAAGCGCTGCCGGTGCGCTTCGTCGTCTCGCTGCGCCTCGGCGAGCCGCCGACGCTTGCGCCGGTGATCCGGCGCCTGGCGCTGTACCCGGGCCTGCGCTTCAAGCTCGACCCGACGAGCTCGTGGGATGAGGCGCTGATCGCCGAGCTTCGCGCCACCGGCGCCGTCGACTCGGTCGACTTCAAGGGCCTGTACGTCGATTCGATCGTCGATCAGCCGGCCGACCCCGTGCTCTACGAACGAGTCGTCCAGGCCTTTCCCGAGGCGTGGATCGAGGACCCGAAGCTGACGCCCGAGACCGACGCCGTGCTCGCCGATCATCGCGAGCGCTTCTCCTGGGACGCGCCGATCCACTCGATCGCCGACATCCAGGAGCTGCCCTACCCGCCGCGAATGGTCAACATCAAGCCTTCGCGCCTGGGCGGCCTGCGCAGCCTGCTCGACGCCTATGACTACTGCGCGGCCAACGGAATCGGCAACTATGGCGGCGGCCAGTTCGAGCTGGGGGTCGGACGCGGGCAGATCCAGTACCTCGCGTCGCTGTTCCACGGCGACGCGCCCAACGACGTGGCGCCGAGCGCCTACAACCTGCCCGACACGGCGGCCGACCTGCCGTCGAGCCCGCTGGCGCCCAGCCCTTCGCCCGCCGGCTTCCGCTGGGGCTGACGCAACTTCCGTGGCGCTGCCCGGTTTGGCAGTGCATAGTGGCTAACCTCGGATGCCGCGCAACCGGGAACCGCAAGTCGCCCATCGGGAAGGGGAGTGCCTTGGCGACCAGTAACGCCCACACGCGATCCAGGAGATTCCGCCTGACGCACATCGTCGCGCCTGCCGTCACGGCGGCGTTCGCCTGTCTCGGCGCCCTCGCCGGCTCTCCCGCCGGCGCCGCCGCCGCGGCTGGCTCGGCGCGAACGGCCTCCACCGGAGGCGCCGGGCCCACGGCGCCCGGGCCCGCTGCCAAGCCGGTCGGTGCGAGCGCCAGCCCGCACGTGACGAGCGTGCGGATAAGGAGCGTCAGCTGCGTGCCAAGCGCCAGATGCAGCGGCAACCCCCATCAGGTCTCGGCGCGCGGCACGCTGCTGCTCGCCGGAACGGGGCTGGCCGCCGGAGCGACGGTGGCGTTTCCGCGCGCCCCGGGCGCGCGCATCGACGCTCGCTCGCCGGTCTCCCACCTGCACAAGACCAGCGCCGGGCTGATCCTCACCGTTCCCAGCAACGCCCACTCGGGGCACATCATGGTGCTGCTGAGCCATTCTCGCCACTCCAGCTCCTACGGCCCGATCTACATCTACAGCCACGCGCTGCACCCGCCGGTGACGAAGGTGCAACCGGCGACGCCGGCGGCGGTCGGCGCGGTGAGCGGCTCGACGTTCGACGGCCAAGGCATGTGGATCTGGTACGTCAGCAAATCCAACGGCGGCAACGTCGCGTCGATCGTCGCCCAGGCGCACGCCGCCGGGGTCACGACGCTGTTCATCAAGAGCTCGGACGGATCGAGCAACTACTGGAGCCAGTTCTCCTCGCAGCTGGTGGCGGAACTGCACGCCAACGGACTGAAAGCGTGCGCCTGGCAGTACGTCTATGGCACGAACCCCGCCGGCGAGGCGAATCTCGGCGCGCAGGCCGTCGCCAACGGCGCCGACTGCCTGGTGATCGACGCCGAGGCCGAGTACGAGGGCCACTACTCAGCCGCGCAGACTTACGTCAACGATCTGCGCGCGAAGATCGGCGCGGCCTTCCCCGTGGCGCTGGCATCGTTCCCCTACGTCTCCTACCACCCGTCGCTGCCCTACTCGGTGTTCCTCGGCCCCAACGGCGCGCAGTACAACGCGCCGCAGATGTACTGGAAGGACATCGGCGTATCAGTCGACACGGTCTATGCGAACACGTACATCGGCAACCGCATCTACAGCCGGCCGATCTTCCCGCTCGGACAGACCTACGGCGGCGTGAGCAGCGCCGACGTGCTGCGCTTCCGCGAGGAGGCCGTCGACTACGGCGCTACCGGCTTCTCCTTCTGGGACTGGCAGGAGACGCCGGCCAGCGGCTGGAGCACGCTGGCCGCGCCGCTTGCGCCGCTGACGAGCGTGACGCCGAACGGCTCCTACCCCGAACTCAGCAATGGCGCCAAAGGCGATCAGGTCCTGTGGCTGCAGGAGCACCTGGCCAGCGCGATCGCGTCTCAGGAAGTCACCGGCGTGTTCGGCGCTCAGACCACCGCCAACCTGCGCAGCTTCCAGACCGCCCACGGGCTCACCGCCGGCGGCGTCGCCGAAGCGGCGACGTGGACGGCGCTGCTGGCCCTACCTCCCGTCCCGGTTGACTGGACGGGAGGCGGCCCGCAGGGCTGAGCAGGCGCCGCCCGCGCGGGCGGCGCCCGTCAGCGAAGCCTCAGACGCGCTGGATCAGCGTGCCGGTGCCGAGGCCACCGCCGCAGCACATCGTCACGAAGCCGATCTCCTTGTCCGAGCGCTCGAGCTCGTGCAGCAGCGTCGTGATCAGCCGCGCTCCGGTGGAGCCGAGCGGGTGCCCGAGCGCCATCGCGCCGCCGTTGACGTTGACGCGGTCCATGTCCGGGTTGTGCTCGCGACGCCAGGCGGCGATGACCGGGGCGAACGCCTCGTTGATCTCGAACAGGTCGATGTCGTCGATCTTCATGCCGTTGCGGTCGAGGATTTTGCGCGTCGCCGGGATCGGCCCCTCGAGCATTTTCACCGGGTCACAGCCCACCGTCGTCTGGTCGACGATGCGCGCACGCGCAGTGAGCCCAAGCTCCTTGGCCTTGTCCGCCGACATCAGCAGCACGGCTGCCGCGCCGTCGGAGATCTGCGATGCGTTGCCCGCAGTGATCTTGCCGTCGGCCTTGAACACGGTCTTCAGCTGCGACAGCGTCTCCAGGCTCGTGTCGGGGCGAATGCCCTGGTCGGTGACGAACGTCTCGTCGCCGACTGTCATCGGCACCATCTCGCGCTCGAAGCGGCCCTCCTCGGTGGCCTGGTGGGCGAGCTTGTGCGAGCGCACGGCGAGCTCGTCGAGCTCTGAGCGGGAAATCTCCCACTGGTCGGCGATCATCTCCGCGCCGAGGCCCTGACCGACGATGTTGTGCTTGGCCATCAGCTCCGGCGTGAACGCGTAGCCGAAGTCCTCCTGCGTCTTCATGCCGGCGGCGAACGGCAGGTGGCCCATGTGCTCCACGCCAGAGCCGATCATCGCGTCGTGCACGCCCGCGGCGATCAGCGCCGCCGCGAAGCCGACGGCCTGCTGGGCCGAGCCGCACTGACGGTCGACG
The DNA here is from genome assembly GCA_017882375.1 of Solirubrobacteraceae bacterium. GTDB lineage: Bacteria > Actinomycetota > Thermoleophilia > Solirubrobacterales > Solirubrobacteraceae > Palsa-744. The sequence goes on from JADGPP010000037.1 coordinate 28,135, forward strand.
GTCGTGCCGGGCGTCTCGATCGGCAGTCCGGCCTGCAGCCAGGCGTTGCGCGCGATGTTAAAGCCCTGCTCGCCGAACTGCTGCACGCAGCCGGCGATCACGTCCTCGACCTCCGATGCGTCGATGCCCGAGCGCTCGATGACCTCTGTGTAGGTCTTCGCGAGAAGCGCGTTGGGGTGGGTGTCCTTGTAGTAGCCCTTCTCCCTGTGCCCGCGTCCGATCGGCGTGCGCACAGCCTCGACGATCACTACCTCGCGGCCCTCTGCTTGCCTCATGTTGGGTATTCCTCCTACGGAGTGTTGCGCGGCGGTTATTGAGTGCAACGCGGGGGCGCTCGCGACCGATCGGAGCGCTTGTGGATGGTGCCCGGCCCCTGCAGCCCATACTCTACCGCGGTCACGCCGCATGTAGATTGACTGGTCAGTCAACCGTCTTTGGAGAGCACTTACCGTGAACGAGCAGACCGACGCCGACGAGAAACGCCCCGCCAAACACCTCGCCGTGGCCGGCAGCGGCGCGATCGCCTGCGACCTGGCCGCGACCGCCGCACATCACGGTCCGGTGCTGCTGCTCGCCCGCTCGGCGAGCTCCGCCGAGCGCGCTCGCGCGACCGTCGAGAAGACGCTCGCGCGCCTGCACGCCGAGGTCGACCCCGAGCACGTGCAGATCGTCACCGACCCGCAGGACCTGGCTCCGGCGACATTCGTCGTCGAGGCGGTAGTCGAGGATCACGACATCAAGGCCGCCCTGCTCGGCGAACTGAACGCCGTGCTCGACTCGCAGGCGATCCTCGCGACGACGACCTCCTCGCTGTCGATCGAGGAGCTCGCGCTGGCCAGCGGTCGCCCGGAGCGCTTCCTCGGCCTGCACGTCTTCAATCCGGTCACGAAGATGAAGCTCGTCGAGCTGATCTTTCCGCAGGCGGCAAGCGACGAGACGCGCGGCCGTGCGCAGGCGCTGTGCGAGGCATTCGAGAAGACGCCCGTCGAAGTGCCCGACGTCCCCGGCTTCGTCGTCAACCGGCTGCTTTTCCCGTATCTGTTCAGCGCCGTGCGGCTGCTGGAAGAGACGGGCATGGACCCGGAGGGCATCGACACCTGCATGCGCCTCGGCGCCGGGCACCCGATGGGCCCGCTCGAGCTGCTCGATCTCGTCGGGCTCGACGTGGCCGAGGCGATCGGCGAGACGATCGGCTCACCGATCCCGCCACGCGTGCAGGAGCTGATCGCAGAAGGCGGGCTGGGACGCAAGAGCGGGCGTGGATTTCACG
>JADGPP010000094.1 GCA_017882375.1 Solirubrobacteraceae bacterium
TGGTTGTTGGTCGGCTCGACCCCGGGGTGCTTGGCGAAGCTCCACAGCGCCGGCCAGGCTTTGATGAGGTTGCGCGCCATGCCACGGCAGTGCCTGTTGGACCCCAGCTCGCGCAATGCATCTTCCCGCCATCGGCCACCAGATCACACGGGCTCGTTCAAGCAAGCAGGGTTGGATGGGGCCTTGGGTCCTGGCGGGTCATGCCACGTGCTGCTGGTTGGTTCTTGAGTCGCTGATGTCAGTCTCGGGGTGCAGCGGCACGTGGGCTGAGCCGGTGTTGGCGAGCAGGCGCCTCATGAGGGCGTGGCCGCCAGCAGCGATGGCTGCGTCGTCTCCGAGCAGGCCGCTGGCGCGGAGCAGGCTGTAGGCGCGTCCGGCCAGCGGCGCGGCGTGCATCGGCAGCGTGAGCGGGCTACGCGCGAGGCCGGCGAGGCGAGCGTCATCGGGCCCGAGCATGTAAGCCAAAAGTGCGCTGGTGAAGGGCACCGTGAGCAGCGCGAGATCGTTTGCGCGTGAGGCGGGGATGCCGAACGCGACCCGTGGGAGCCCTTGGCGTAGGAGCGCGGTGGTGAGGAGCTTGGCGCTGTCGCTGTCGGTGCGCTGCTCGAACGCCTCATAGGTGTCTTGAATGCTGCTGGCGTGCTCGTAGGAGAGCGGTTGCAGGTCAGGGCTGACGCCCACCACGTGAGCGACCCAGCGCCACATGTGAGCCATCGCCTGCATCTCGCCGGGGGAGTAGCGGATGCCGAGCTTCTCCACCCCCTGGATGTGCAAGGCGTAGAAGCCGATGTTGAGCGTCGCGGCGACGTCGGTCGCGTTGAGCGGGATCGCGTCGCGCTGCAGATCCCAGTCCTCCTGGGCCAGCATGTGGCGACGCACGTAGGCGTGCACGAGGCGCACGCGGACGCAGGCCGCGATCCCGCTGCCGCCGCGATCGGGGCGCATGTTGCCCGGGGCGGTGGCGGCGAGCAACCATTGGCCTGTCTCAAGGAGTCGCTTTCCGGCCATCTCCTCGATACGGCCGGTCGCGAGCAGGATCTTCGCGGTGCGCGGGATCGCGTATCCGTAACTGAGCGTGCACGCTCCCGCGAACGCGTTGGCAGGCCCCACGCGACAGTACGCGACGCAGCCGGCATCGAGGAGCTCGCAGTTGAGCCAGTCCGGCGGATCGAGGATCGGTTCGAGCATCGCCCGCAGCGGCGCCGGCGCGCCCACCAGCGCATCCAGCCCGTCCTCGAGCGCCCGGTCGAGCATCCGCCAGCCTGCCCCGTCCGGGAGCTGGGAGAACTCGACCACGAGATCGTCGGCCACGGGGTCGGACTCCCACAGTCCCAGCAGCAGCCTCGCCGCCAGGTAGCGGTCGGCGCCCTGCTGCAGCTCATGCAACCCCGCGGCGAACGGCGTCTGCGCCGGATCGACCCGTCGCCCAAGCTCATACGGCGTCGGCATCATTGCCGTGGCGCTAATCGCGGCCTGTTGCTTCGATCGTCCGGACATGGTCCGGCACTCTACAATGCAACAGTGCGGATTGCAACGTTGCATACGCAATTTGGCCAGTAGCGGCGCTTGTATCGTTCGAAGCGATGGCCCCAGATCGCCAACCGCTGATTGCGGCGCTCAGCGCTGAGGCGAGCGCAGGCGAGGCCAACCCGGGAGTCGAGGAGGTTCTCGACGCCGCCCTGGCACAGTTCGAGGACCTCGGTATCCGCCGGAGCACGATCGAGGACATCGCCCGCCGCGCCGGCATCGACCGCGTCACCGTCTACCGACGCGTCGGCTCCAAAGACGACGTCACCCAAACCGTGATCGCCCGCGAGGTCCACCGCATGATGGAGGAGGTAGTGGCTGCCAGCGCATCGCTACCCACCTTCGAGGAGCGCATCGCGGTCGCCTTCACCACAGCCATTCAGCACGTTCGGACGAACACGCTCTACAACCGACTGCTGGCGCTCGAAGCCGACACCGTCCTGCCCCACCTGACGACAAACGCCAGCCCACTTCTGGGCATCGGCGTCGCCGCAGCCGCCGGACTGATCCGCCAAGCCCAGCAGGACGGCATCCTCGGCCAGGTCGGCGACCCGCAGACCGTTGCCGAGATCCTGGCGCGCATCGTGCACTCATTCGTCCTCACACCTCAAGGCGTCCTTGCGTTGCAAACCGACGCGGAGCTCAACGCCTTCGCACGAAGCCACCTCGCGCCAATCGTCACTCACCACACTCAGCCACCGACGAGCGGCGGCTGAGCTGCACTGAAGGGCGCTAACGAGCAGCCCTTCCTGGACGGTCAAGCCCCAAAAGGACCAACAGCGGGCGTTGGTCAACAGGGAGGCCACGATGTTGGCGAGCGAAGTTTGGCCGCCGTAGCGCGGCGTAGGGTCCGGCCATGCACATGTCAGGCTGGAGACACCTCAGTTACGCCAATGTCGTCGCCACCCTCGCGCTGGTGTTCGCGATGAGCGGCGGAGCGCTCGCCGCAAGCCACTACCTGATCACCTCGACCAAGCAGGTCAGTCCGAAGGTGCTGAAGAAGCTCACGGGTAAGACCGGGAAGCCCGGAACAGCTGGCGCCACCGGACCGCGGGGCGCGGCCGGCTCGCCCGGAGCCCCAGGACTCCAAGGAGCCAAAGGAGCCGAGAGAGCTGAAGGAGCCGAAGGGCCCGCAGGACTATCGGCGCTGTCCACGCTGCCATCTGGACAGACGGAGAGCGGAGACTATGGCGCCGTACCGGACAACACAGGTGCCGGTGACTTCTTCTATGAGAGCCTCACGTTTCCCATCCCGCTCGCAGCCGAAATTCCAGTAAGCCACGTGATCTGGACGTTCAACCCCGCGGCGGCTCATTGCAGTGGCCTGGGGCACGCCGAACCGGGGTACCTCTGCATCTACAGCGCGCAACACCAGAACATCGAACCGCCCGTCGTCAGCAACAACGAGGGAGCTCTTCATTCGGGAGCGGGGCGCTTCGGGTTCTTCGTCGCCTGGGGAACCACGGCAGCAAACGGATTCGACCTGGGCACGTACAGCGTGACAGCGCCATAGCCAGCGTACGCAACACTCTGAGCCAGGCCGGCATCGACGGAGGCTCTGATCTGCCGCGGCGTCTTCCACAGCGTGCCCGACCTCATCGCTGCGATCGAGGACTACCTGGACGCCACTAACGCACTAGCCGACCGCCCGCTTCTTGCGAACGTCTCGCGCCGTGGGTGGTCGGTTTGAGAGACGCGACACGCGCATCGATCGCTGGACGTCGGTGATCGAGAGCAGGCCTACGGGCAGTTTCCCTGCGTTGACAACCACCGCTCGCTTGACGCGGGCGAATGCGGGACGTTCCAGCAGCCCGCCGATGTCCTCATCCTCGGCGACGGCCAATTCGGGATCGCGATCGATGATGTCGGCGACACGGCAACTGACACGTTGCTGGCGCGGGAGGGCCTCGGCTGCGTCGACCGTGAGCAGACCGAGCAGCCGTCCCTCGCCATCAACGGCGGGAAACGACGTGTACCGATACGGCAGGAAATAGTCACCGACCGCTTGCTCGACTGAGATCGCCGCCGGGACGGTGATCACGGGCGCGGACATCAGCTTGCCGGCATCCACGCCGGAGAAGACCGTGCGCACCTGCGCGTTCATGGCCTGCGCCCCGGCGGCACCGATCAGAAAGAGCCCGATCACCGCCAGCCAGAGTCCCGTCAGCAATCCGTTGACGAACGCCAGAGCGCCCAATGCGACAAGCGCGTAGCCAAAGCCGCGGCCGACGCCCGCGGCGGTCGCCGTCGCCGCTTCGAGGTCGCCGCTGCGGCGCCAGAGCAGGGCCCGCAGTACGCGTCCGCCGTCGAGCGGGAACGCGGGCAGCAGGTTGAAGCCCAGGATCAGGCAGTTGACGAGCAGCTGGTAGTCGACCAACGCGTGGACGACCGCTGATGCGGACCCTTCGAGGAGCAGGGAGATCACGGCGAAGATGCCTGCGATCGCCGCGGTCACAGCCGGACCCGCGAGCGCGTAGCGGAGCTCATCGCCCGGCTCATGGGCTTCCCCGTGCATGACCGAGACGCCGCCCAGGAGCCACAGGTCGATCTCCTGTACCTGGATGCCGTGGCGACGGGCGATGATCGCGTGGCCGAACTCGTGCAGCAGGATGCTCGCGAACAGCAGCAGGGCGCTGGCGAACCCGAGCGCGTAGGACAGCGACGGCGCGATACCGTGCACTTCTTCGGGAAAGTAGGCCGAGCCGAGCGACCAGCTGATCAGCGCGACGATCGCCAGCCACCAAGGGCTGACGCCTACGGGAATACCGGCGATGCGGCCTATGCGAAAACTGCGGCCCGGCATGACCGCAATGCTAGGAGCCGCCTCGCGCGTCCTCATCGGTGATAGACCCGCGAGCGCCCGTGGAGACTACGCAGCCAGTGGGCCTTCGCACCGCAGCAAGACTAGGGTCAGTCTCGATGGACGATCTCCTCGCCCACTCCCTGCTCGTGGTGACCGGCAAGGGTGGTGTGGGAAAGTCCACCGTGGCGGCGGCCCTCGGTCTCGCCGCGAGCCGGCGCGGATTGCGCACGATCGTCGTTGAGGTGGCCGCACGTGAAGACATCTCTCGCGCGCTGGCGGCGGACACGGCGAGCGCGTTTGACCGACGATCTGTCGCCCGCGGTCTACATCACATCTCGATCGAGCCGCAGCGCGCGATGGAGGACTACCTGCGCGAGCGCCTGCCCGTGCGCGCACTGGCCGGCTGGCTCTCACGCAGCAGGATCTTCTCGACGCTGACCGCCGCGACTCCGGGTATGCGCGAGCTGCTGACGATCGGCAAGGTGTGGGAGCTCTGCCAGCCCGGCGGCGCAGAGCCATATGACCTGGTCGTGCTCGATGCCCCGTCTACCGGACACGGCCTGGCCATGCTGCAGGCACCGCGCACGTTCGCGTCGGTCGCGCGCGTCGGCCCGGTCGCAAGGCAGGGACGGGCGATTGCGAGCTTCCTCGGCGACCCTCGGCGCACAGCGATCCTGGCGGTGTCCAGCGCCGAGGAGATGGCGGTCAGCGAGACTCTCCAGCTGCGTTCACGCCTGCGAGAGGAGCTGGGTCTGGAGCTCTCCCTTATCGTCGCAAACGCGATCGTTCGCTACCGATTCACCGGCGATGACGAGCGCAAGCTGCGGGCGGCGCCGCGCTCGCCGGCCCAGCACGGCGGACTGTTCATGGCCAACTGGGCGCGACACCAGCGCGCGCAGCTGGCCCGGCTGCGACGGGGCACCGCCGGCGTCGCGTTGGTCACGCTGCCGTTCGTGTTCGGCTCAGCGCTCGATCGCGCCTCGCTGCAGCAGCTTTCGCGGGAGCTCGAACGATGAGCATCAGCGAGCGCATGGTCGGCAAGCGGATCTGCATCTGCGCCGGTCCGGGCGGGGTCGGCAAGACGACGACCGCCGCCGCCGTGGCGCTCGGACTGGCGGCGGAAGGCCGGCGTGTCGCCTTGGTGACGATCGACCCGGCACGCCGGCTTGCGCAGTCGTTGGGCCTCGAGCAGATGGGCAACACGCCACGCCTGGTCGAGCCCGCGCACTTCGCCGGCGAGGGGATCGAGATGCGCGGCGAGCTGTGGACGATGATGCTCGACCCCAAGCGCACCTTCGACGAGCTGATCGACGCGCTTGCGCCCGATGCCCCCACCCGCGAAGCGATCATGGCCAACAGGATCTATCAGGAGCTCTCAAGCGCCGTGGCCGGCTCACAGGAGTTCACCGCCGTGGCCAAGCTCTACGAGCTCGACGCCTCCGATCGCTTCGACGCGATCATTCTCGATACGCCGCCGTCGCGCAATGCGATGGATTTCCTCGACGCGCCGGATCGGCTGACCGGTTTCCTCCAAGGCCGGGCGCTGAAGGTGATCACCGCCCCCACCGGCGGGGCCGCTGCGATAGCGGCACGCGGCAGCGGTCTCATCTTCTCCGCGCTGCGCCGCATCACCGGAGTCGACCTGCTGACCGACCTCAGCGCATTCTTCGGCGTGCTGGGCGGCGTCATCGATGGCTTCAGCGAGCGCGCGAATGCTGTGAGCCGCTTGCTCAGCGACCCCGCAACGACCTTCCTGATCGTCACCTCCCCCGAACCCACCTCGGTCGAGGAGGCGATCTTCTTGCGCCGGCGACTGGATCAGGCCGACATGCCGGTCGGCGGCTTTGTCGTCAATCGGGTGCGCATGCTGGCGCGCAACCCGCCGACGGTCGACGAGTCAGCGCTGACGGCCGAGCTCGATGGCGACGATCGCCTTACCGCGAGGTCCATGCGGGCGCTCGAAGACCTGCGTGCGCTCGCCCGGCGCGACGCCGCCGGTCTGCGCCACCTGTCCAGCGAGTTCGCCGACGAGCGTCCGATCCTCGTCCCGCAGCTGGACGGCGGCATCAGCGGAGTGGCCGGCCTCGTCGCCGTCCAGCGAATCCTCTTCGCCTCGCGGCGCGCGCGATCGGCGCTGCTCGCCGAGCATGCGTTCTAGATCGGCCCACCGGACGGCCAGCCCCCTACGACCCTGAGCCCGTCTCGCTTCCTGGCCGCCGCGCGCGAATCGCCGCCTGCGCGGCCGCGACCCGCGCGATCGGCACGCGATAGGGCGAGCAGGACACGTAGTCGATCCCCGAGTGGTGCAGGAAGTCGATCGAGTCGGGGTCGCCGCCGTGCTCTCCGCACACGCCGATCTTCAGGTCCGGCTTGGTCTTGCGCCCCAGCCATGCGCCCATGCGCATCATCTGACCGACGCCGGGCGTGTCGAGCGTCTCAAACGGCGAGCGATCGAGGATCTTCACGTCGATGTAGCGGGCCAGCACCCGTCCCTCGATGTCGTCGCGGCTGAAGCCGAGCCCGGTCTGCGTGAGATCGTTGGTGCCGAACGAGAAGAAATCGGCGTCGCGGGCGATCTCGTCGGCCTGAAAGCAGGCGCGCGGGATCTCGATCATCGTGCCGATCAGGTAGTCGCCGTGGTCCTGCTCGGCCGCCACGCGCTCGATCAGCGTGCGCATCAGCGCGAGCTCGCGCTCGTAGGCGACCAGCGGCACCATCACCTCGATCCGCGCTCCCGGTATCCGCGCCGAGGCGGCGAACAGCGCGCGAACCTGCATCTCATACAGCTCGGGAAAGAGGATGCCCAGGCGCACGCCGCGCGTACCGAGCATCGGGTTTGACTCCTGCAGCTGCTCCACGCGCTTGCGCTGCGGCGAGCCCTCGGGCAGGTCGTTGGGGTGGGGAAGGAACTCGTGCAGGGGCGGGTCGAGCAGCCGCACCGTCACCGGGCGCCCGCCGGCCGCCTGCAGGATCTGCTCGAAGTCGGCTTCCTGCAGCGGGCGAAGCTGCTCGATCGCCTCGGCGCGCGCTGCGCGGTCCTCGGCCATGATCACCGCCGCCATCAGCGGTTGGCGATCGCCGAGGAACATGTGCTCGGTGCGACACAGGCCGACGCCTTCAGCGCCCAGCTCGATCGCCTTGATCACGTCGGCGGGCGTGTCCGCGTTTGCCCGCACGCCGAGCGAGCGCAGCTCGTCGCACCAGTCGAGCACGGTGTGGAAGTGCTCGGAGACCTGCGGCTCGATCAGCGGCACGTCCTCGAGCGTGATCCTTCCCAGGCTGCCGTCGATGGCGATGCGATCGCCCGCGTGCAGCACGCGCCCGTCGATGCGTATCTCCCCCGCCCCCGCGTCGACTTGCACCGCGCTCGCGCCCGTGACCGCCGGGCGGCCCATGCCGCGCGCGACGAGCGCGGCGTGACTGGCCTTGCCTCCCTCGCTGGTGAGAATGCCCTGCGCCGCATAGAAGCCGGCGACGTCGTCGGCTTCGGTGAACGAGCGCACGAGGATCGTCTCGCGCCCCTCGGCCGCGGCCCGCACCGCCTCGGCGGCGCTCAGGGCGATCTCGCCCTTGGCGGCGCCCGGCGATGCGGCGACACCCGTCGCGACCACCTCGTAGTCGGCGCTCGGATCGAAGGTCGGATGCAGCAGCGCATCCAGCGAGGAGGGATCGATCGTCATCAGCGCGGCCTCGCGGTCGAGCAGGCCCTCGCCGACGGCGTCGACCGCGAAGCGCACGGCCGCCTGCGCGGGGCGCTTGGCGCTGCGCGTCTGCAACATGTACAGGCGACCGTCCTGGACGGTGAACTCGGTGTCCTGCATGTCGCCGTAGTGACGCTCGAGCGTCTGCAGGATGTCCATCAGCTGCTCGTGGACCTCCGGCCGCCACGCGCGCAGCTCGGAGATGTCCTTCGGCGTGCGCACGCCCGAGACGACGTCCTCGCCCTGCGCGTTGGCCAGGAAGTCGCCGGACGGCTGCGGCGCGCCCGTGACCTCGTCGCGCGAGAAGGCGACGCCGCTGCCGCTGCTCTCGCCGAGGTTGCCGAAGACCATCTGCTGCACGTTGACCGCCGTCCCCCATCCTTCGGGGATCCGCTTGATGCGCCGGTAGGCGACCGCGCGCTCGCCCTGCCAGGAGTCGAACACGGCGCCGATCGCCCGCGCGAGCTGCTCGCGCGGCTCGGCGGGGAACTCGTAGAACGTCTTGAACTCGCCCGTCAGCTCGCGCAGCGCGTCGGCGTCCAGCTCGGTGTCCAGCGACACTGCGCGAGCCGACTTGATCGATGCGATCGCCTGCTCGAAGCGCTCGCCGGCGACGCCGAGCACGACGTTGCCGAACATCTGCACGAAGCGCCGGTAGGAGTCCCAGGCGAATCGCTCGTTGCCCGAGCGCTCGGCCAGGCCGAGCACCGTCTCGTCGTTGAGCCCGAGGTTGAGCACCGTGTCGAGCATGCCCGGCATCGACTCGCGCGCGCCCGAGCGCACCGAGACGAGCAGCGGTTCGGCGGCGTCGCCCAGGCGCTTGCCCGCCTGCGCCTCCAGTCGCCCCAGCGCCGAGGCGACCTGATCCTCCAGCCCGTCGGGGAACGAGCCGTCGCCGTCCATGTAGGCGACGCACGCGTCCGTCGTGATCGTGAAACCCGCCGGCACGCGCTCAGCGCCGAGCACGCGCGTCATCTCCGCGACGTTGGCGCCCTTGCCGCCGAGCAGGTCGCGCATCTCGCGCGAGCCGTCGGCGAAGTCGATCACCCAGGGGCTCTGCGAGCCGTCGCGCGTCTCAGTCACCTGGGACACCCTATGCCGAACTCGTTGGTCATCGCCCGTCCGATAGAACGACGGCGGCAAAGCGCGCGGATCCATCGTCGACGCTCCACGGAGGCCGAGCATGCGACTGAGAAGATCATCTGTCTCGGCCTCAACTACCGCGATCACGCGCGGGAGGCCGGCCTGGACATCCCCGCGGCGCCGATGTGGTTCGCCAAGTTCGCCAACTCGCTGATCGGCAGCGGCCAGGAGATCGTGCCCCGCGATACTCCGTCGTGCGTGCTGCGCCTGATCACGATCCCCATCAGCCACTACTGCGAGAAGGCGCGCTGGAGCCTGACGCGCGCGGGCATCCCCTACCGCGAGGAGCGCCACGTCCAGGGCATCCACCGAATCGCCGCGCGGCGCGCCGGCGGCGGCGCGACCGTTCCCGTGCTCGTCACGCCCGATGGCGCGATCGGCGAGTCGGCCGAGATCCTCGCGTGGGTCGACCGGCACACTGCGCCCGAGCGCCGGCTGTTCCCCGCCGAGCCCGCGGCGCGTGGCGAGGTCGAGCGGCTCTGCGCGCGCTTTGACGAGGAGCTGGGGCCGAAGGGACGGCGGCTAATGTACGTGCATCTGCTCGACGATCGGCCGCTGGCGCTGCGCTTCAACAACGCGGGCGTGCCGGCGTGGGAGGACCGCGCGATGCGCGTGGGCTGGCCGCTGATCGAGCGCGTCATCAGGCGCTTGCTCGACATCCGCCCGGGCATCGAGGTCGACGACGAGGCGGCCGTCTGGCGCGAGCTGGACTTCGTCGCCGGACTGCTCGCCGACGGGCGTCCGCACCTCTGCGGGGAGCGCTTCACCGCGGCCGACCTGACGTTCGCAGCGCTGTCGGCGGCCGTCGTGATCCCGCCGGTGTACGGCGTCGCGCTGCCCCAGCCGGAGCTGATGCGCGCGCCGACGGCTGCGCTGGTGGCGCGTGCGCGAGCGCACCCGGCGGGGGCTTATGCGCTGTCGCTGTTCGCCAGGCGCGACGAGTTGTGAGCGCAGCCGTGGCCCGCTCGGCGACAGCGTAGAAACCCGCAGAAGGCCAGTGGCGAATCCCGCTTACCCGGGTCTCCACCCCCGCCTAGCCTGGCCTTGTCAATCAAACCCAGCTGAAGACGGGTGACCAACATGACCCACGTTCAAACACCAGACAAGGACACCGAGGCGAGAGACCAGGCGCAGTTCGACGAAGCGGTCAACCGCCAGGGCAAGACCGTTCTCGAGTGGCTCGCCGGAGCGGGCATCGTGGCAGCGCTGGCCATCTCGATCGTCGCGCTGATCCAGAGCGGGGAAAAAGGTGAAACGCGCGTCATCACCCAACCCGCCGTCAAACAGGCCGTGGTCCCACCCGCAAGCACGGTCCCGGCAAAACCGATCTCGCTGAAGATCATCGGCGGCTCCAAGCTCGGGCCCGACGGAAAGAAGCACGACGTCTTCACCAAGACGGAATTCGCGGTCAAAGTCGGCCAGCCGCTGAAGCTGAAGATCGACAACACCGACGACGTTCCGCACAGCATCACCGCGCCGGTCGTTGGCCTGAACCTGACGATCAAACCCGGGGTCCACACCTACAGCCTCGTCGTCGCACAGGCCGGCAAGTTCCAGTGGTTCTGCATCATCCCCTGTGACACCGACGCCGGCGGCTGGGCGATGAGCCACCCCGGCTTCATGGCCGGCTACATAACCGCAACGTAGGCATCTCCGCGCCCGCAGCGCCGCGGAGGGCGTGCGTCGGTCAGCTGCCCTCCGTTGGTGCGTCGGGCTCGCCCCGTGCGTTCAGGCGCTCGCGCTGGGGCTCGACGGTGTACCTGGGATCGCGCGCCGAGGCCATGCCGGCCTCGAACAGCCCGACGCCGAGCCCGTCGCTGTCGCGCTCATTCCACACGGGCAGGTTGATGATCGGTTTGCCGTAATAGGAGGCGAACCGATGGTCGTCGCGACCGCGCCGGCGGCGGCGGCGGACGCCGTCGCGTCCGTCCTGCGCGCCGTCGTGCGACCACGTGCGCGCCTGGCGACTGGGCCGCACGCCCGCCACCCCTCGCGCGTGATCCTCGGCTTCGCTGGCACCGGAAGGGTCAACTTCCGACGCGCTGGCAACGCTAGTGAGATCGAACGGACGATCCCGTCGCTCAACGCTGAAAGGGCCAGCCTTGGCGTGCGCCCTGAGCGACGGAACCTCCACCTACTCCCCTCGACA
>JADGPP010000157.1 GCA_017882375.1 Solirubrobacteraceae bacterium
CGGGCGCGTGCCCCCAGCGGGCTCGTTCCTGCTCGTCGTCACCGAGCCAGCCAAGACGCAGCTGCAGTTCAAATGGTCGGTGCACTGCTACAACGCCGCCCGTCGCGAGAGCGGAGGCGCGAGCGGCGAAGCCACGGTCACCGGCGGCCACTGGGTAAAGCGGGTCCGCACCAACTGGATCAAGCACCCGGCGTACTGCTCCGGCAGCGTCATCGGCTCCGCCGCGACAAGCCCGGTGCTCGTGCGCGTCTTCGCCGACTAGATCGCGACAGCCCACAGGGCCGCCCGAAACGAACAACGCCCCACTGGCGGGGGCGTCTACAAGTACCGCTACCGGGATTCGAACCCGGGTTTCCGCCATGAGAGGGCGGCGTCCTAGTCCCCTGGACGATAGCGGCGCGCGATCGCCAGCGTCGAGGCTAGCAAAGCGCTCGGAGCAGCACCAACGGACGGCGTTAAGGGTGGCGTCGCGCGAGATCCTCGCCCGGCGTCAGTGTCGCCGGGGGTCGTGCGATATCTTCGCCTCTCGCCCTCTCGCGGATGTGGCGGAATTGGTAGACGCGCACGGTTCAGGTCCGTGTCTGGGAGACCAGGTGGAGGTTCGAGTCCTCTCATCCGCATCGAAAGAAAGCCCTGCATAGCGGGGCTTTCTTGTGCCGCCGGGCGCCGATGGTAGACTTTTGCGTCCGAACAATGATGTTGTCAGTGGCAAATCCGAACACTTTTCCGAACACAGCTACGGCCACTGTTCGGAATCCGAAGACGCAATGAGCTACAGCCTGGCCAAGGGCGGCTGGGAGGTTCGCTGGCGCGATACAGACGGAAAGCAACGCTCCCGCCGGTTCAAGGCGGAGGAGCTTGCCCAGGCGTTCGATGAGGCCGTAAGCGACATCGAGCCCGTGCAGCGCAGCAAGTCGAGAGCCACATATGGGTCCAAGGGAAGCGTCTATCCATACGAGACGACCCAGGGCACCCGCTGGCGCTATGTGTCCCGGCGCTCCGACGGCTCTCAGACAAGCAAGCGGGGATTCACGAGCGCAACCACCGCACGCACCGCGTGCAGACGTGCCGTGGAACGTGTCGATCGCCGCGAGACGTTGCACACGAAGGAGACGTTCGGCAGCTGGTGGGAGAAGTGGCTTCGTCGTCGCAAGCCCTACCTCGAGCCGAATGCCTGGAGGGCCTACGAGGTGGATGGACGCAAGCGACTGCTGCCCGAGTTTCGAGACATCAAGCTGGACAAGCTAGACATCGAGCAGGTCACCGGCTGGATGGAGGCCCAGGCTGAGCGAGTCGAAGCGGAGGAGATCGCGGCCAAGACGATCAACAACACGCTCGGCACGTTGGTCGTCTGCCTGAACGCCGCGGTCAAGGATCGCGTGATCGCGACCAATCCCGCTCTCGGTATCGAGCGTCTCCCCCCTGCTCATATCGAGCACGACTACCTGCGCCTTCACGAGATCGCGCTCTACCTGGATTCCTGTGTGGAGGTCTACCGGCCCCTCGCCGAGGTACTCGTTCGCGCGGGCTTGCGTATCTCGGAGGCGATTGACTTGCAGATCGCCGATCTCGAGCTTGAGGAGACTGGCGGATTCATCGTCGTGTATCGCTCCCACAAGAAGACCGGCACGAGTAAGACGGCGAGCGGCTCGACCAAGGGCGATAAGTTCCGGAGCGTCGAGATCGGCCCAGGGCTCAGCCGCACGCTCAAGGACCAGCTCGCGCGCAGGGCAGAGATGGCCAGCGGCGATCAGAACAGTGCGCCGGTGTTCGTCATGCCCGTGCGGACTCGCAAAGCCGGTCGTGGACGCTGGGCGAGCGCCGGCGATCCTGAGCGCTTTGACCGCAATACCGTCTCGCAGGAATGGCACAAGATCGCCCTCCAACACGCCGCGCTGCGCGACATGCCTCTGCACTCGCTTCGCCATACCGCAGCGGCGGCGTGGCTGGCGGGCGGGAACTCGCTGATGTATGTGCAGCGGCAGCTCGGGCACGCGGACATCGCCACGACCGAGCGCTACTACGGACACCTCGAGCGACACGTGCTTGCCGCCGGGGCGATCGCGACCGAAGAAGCGATCACCCGCGCCGCTCCCGCCGCCGCTTAGAGATTGGGAGTGCTACCGGCGAGCGCGCCGTCCGGCCCGCGGTGCGGGCTGGGACAGTGCCTCGACACGATCCCTGATGGCCGCGCGCGTCGGTCGGGCACGATGACCTGGAGTCCACTGTGCGCGGGCATCGTCAAGCCAGCGCTGGAGGTCCTCGGGCACGAAGCGCAGCGGTCCCTCACTTCCGCCAATGCGGATCGAGGGGATTCGGCCTTCTCGGGCCGCGGCGTAGAGCCAGGTTCGCGAGACGCCCAGTCGAGCTGCGACCTCTGCGGGCTTGAGGAGGTCGATCAGGGTTGGTTGATCGCTGTCCATACGGCTATTGACCGCCAGCGAGCCAAACGGGCCAACGAGTTCGTCGCTGTCGCCCTCAACTGATGGTGTCCGTGGTCACGCACCGTGCGCCAGCTCTCACGGGTGATGCAGCTCTCGGCTGATGGCTGTGTTCGCCAGGCGCAGGCCGACGGTTAATAGCGATTGCAGGCAAAGCCCGCGATCGCGGGCTTCTTGACGTCACGGTAAGACCGGGCTCGAACCAGTGACCTCCGCGGTGTCGAGGCCAAACGGGGTGGGTAAGCCGGAGATAGGGACGGGCACGAGACGGCAGAAAAGGCCCGAAATCATTGGCATTGTCGTGTTCGCCGGTTCCGACCCGTTCCCGGCGTTCCCCGTCGTGATGTTCGCCAGATGTTCGCCACTTCGGCGTTTCGGGCACGGCTGGGCCCGATCGCCCGTCCCGAGATCTACTGTTCAGACCGGCCGCCCGAATGCGACGTAGTTGCGCCCCTGGCGTTGAGCCTTCTTCGTGCTGTCCCTGCCCGCCTTCACTACGAATGCGGCGGAGTGCTGTAGAGCTCAATCAGGCGCTCGTTGGGGACCTCGCCCTTGGCTTTGATCTCATCCAGCCTGGCTCGCTCTGCAGCGCCTACACGACCCTCGAGCCCGAGATGCCGCACAAGCGTCAGCACCGCCGTCTGCAGCTCACGTACGCGATGCTCGAGTCTGGTGATCCGCTCGTCGTCGCTCACTGTCGATCACGTCCTTTCACTTGCTCGTTTTGCAGTAGTGCACGTCAACTGTCGCCCGCCAGGCGACCCGCTCTGTCAGTCATGTGTGTCCAGCGAGTGGTAGGCGTCCTCTAGCGCGCTGCGCAAGCTGTTGGGATTCGAGGCCACGTAGAAAGGGCCAGCACCGTCGGATAGGAGCGCTGTCAATTGGGCGATGCCACGGGCGTGCACAGGTGCGCCTGCGCGAAGTCTGGATGCGATCGTGAGGATCAGTGGGCGAGCTTCGCGGACTTCGCAGCGGCAGACCGGGACGGCAGCGGTGATCCGCCCGGCGGATGAGCGCTCGCTGCTTTCGACGATCCGCTCGAGCGACCGCGCCACGGCGCGTCGGTTGCGCTCGCTGGTCAGCTGCAGCGCGCGTGCGGCGAGCGCGGGCGTGCGCCACGGGGCGGCCCCCGTGGCGAGCTGTCGATCGAGCCAGGGCGCGCGCAGACGCGCAGAGAGCGCGGCTGTCAGACGCGGTGGATCGCCGAGCTGCGGCGGCCTGGACAGCGGGGCGAGGGCGTGTGGCGAGCTTCTCATGCGCCGAGGAGGTTGTGGACGATCAGGTCGATCAGCTTGATTCCGATGAACGGCGTGATGACCCCGCCGAGGCCGTAGATCAGGAGGTTGCGGCGTAGGAGGCCGCTCGCACCGATCGGCCGATAGCGCACGCCTTTCAGA
>JADGPP010000038.1 GCA_017882375.1 Solirubrobacteraceae bacterium
ATCGCCGCTACGGCGCGTGAGCACGGCGCGACGCTGCTCAGCGCCGATCGGCGCGCGCTGCCCGTGTACGAGGCGATCGGCGTCGACGTGGCGTTCGTCCAGTCCTGATCGCGTTCTTGTCGTTCCACCCGGCGCATGCGCAAGATCTCTTCTATGCCGTTTCGGACGGTGCATGCACCGTCCGGCCGGGCCGCACATGTGCGGCCCGGTGACAGGCCGCATGCGGCCTGTCCTTCGACATGATTTAGAAAGAGACCGCAGGGCGATCAAAGCCCGTACGAGCGCCCGATGACCTCGAGCATGATCTCGTCGGTGCCCGCGCCTATGCGGTTCAGGCGCATGTCGCGCCATATGCGCTCGACGCCGTACTCCTTCATGTAGCCGGCGCCGCCGTGGATCTGGATGCATTCGTCGGCGACTTCGACCGCGATGCGCGCGGCGTGCAGCTTGGCCATCGAGATCTCGCGCACCGGGTACTCGCCGTTGTTGAAGCGCCAGGCGGTGACGTAGACCATCTGGCGTGCGGACTCGATTTTCGTCGCCATCTCGGCGAACTTGTGGCGGATCACCTGGAACTTGCCGATTTCGCGCCCGAACGCCTTGCGCTCGTGCGCGTACTGAAGCGTTTTCTCGAAGCACTTCTGCGCGCCCGCGACGCAGCCGGCGGCGCCGATCAGGCGCTCGCCCTGCAGCTCCCACATGATGTGGTAGAAGCCCTTGCCGATCTGCCCGAGCACCGCCGAGGCGGGCACGCGCACGTCCTGGAATGCCAGCAGCGCGGTGTCCGAGGCGTGCATGCCGAGCTTCTGGAGCTTCTTCTCGCGGATCACGCCCGGCGAGTCCATCGGCACCAGAAACAGCGTGAAGCCGTCGTAGCCGGCGTCCGCGTCGGTCTTCGTCACGAGCACGATCACGTCGGCGCGGTGGCCGTTGGTGATGTAGGTCTTGGAGCCGTTGATCACGTAGTCCTCGCCGTCCTTGACCGCGCGCGTCTTGATTCCCGAGACGTCCGATCCGGCGTCAGGCTCGGTGATGCCGAGGCAGAGGATCTTCTCCCCCTTGATCGCCGGCACGGCCCACTGCTGCTTCTGATCCTCGGTCCCCAGCGCCAGGATCGGCGGCATCGCCATGTCGGTTTGCACCGCGATGCCCATCGCGAGTCCGCCGCAATTGGCGTTGGCGATCGCCTCACCGAGGACGATCGCGCTGAAGTAGTCGCCGCCCTGGCCGCCGTACTGCTCGGGCTTGTCGAGGCCGAGGAAGCCCAGCTCGCCCATCCGCCGGAAGACCGAGTCCGGGAACGTCGTCTCCTCCCATTCGTCCGCGTGTGGCGCGAGCTCTTTGATGGCGAAGTTGGTGATCGACTCGCGCAGCTGTTCGTGCTCGTCGTTGAAGATGAAATGTTTGCGGCTGGCGTTGAAGTCTGGCTTCAGCACGCTCTCGGCGATCGCGGCCATGGTCGGCGGTCTCCTTCGTGTAGGTGCGTGGGCCAGCCGCGTCGGGCGCGGTCGGCTGCGTGGGAGACGCTAACGCAGGCGCGCGCAAAAGTAAACAGTAGAGCTACCTACTTTCGACATCCTGCTCATGCGCCCCAGATCCGGCGCTCCGCTTTCGGCTTCCGATCTTCGGAATCACTGCAAAGGGAGTAGCCTGGCCAAGTGCTGATTCGCGCTTGGACCGTATGAGGATTGGCGGCTGGCGAGCAGCGCTTCTGGCCGCGGCGCTGCTCGGCGCGATCGCCGCTCCTGCCGACTCGGCCACGAAAGCACCTCCCGTGCCTGCGCCGACCGTGGCGAGCATCCCGGCCGCGGTGCAGCCGCTGGTGGCCAAGGTCGAGCAGCAGACCGTCAACAGCGAGCGTTACTCGCAGACCACCCACGCCGGCGGCACGTTCACGGTCAAGCTCCACGGCAAGCGCCGCAAGGTCACCAGACACGCATCGACGGTGGCGTTTGGAGAGGCGAGCCTCGCTCCGCTGCTGGCCAAGACCTTCAAGAAGGGCTCCTCGGGCCAGCTGAGCGCGATCGGCATCGGCTCGACGCTCTACTCCTACTCCCCGTCGATCGGGCGTAAGGACGGAGGGCGTCCGTGGGTTCGCATCAATGGCGTCAGCGCCGCAGGGTTGTTCCCCTACCACGGCGGGCTTCCCGAGCGCCTGCGGGTCGGCGCGGGCGGTACGGGAAGCTATGCGGAACTGATCGATCTCCTGGCGACGGCGACCGGCAACGTCAGCATCGTCGGTTCGGTCTCCGTCGACGGACAGCAGACGACGGAGCTGGCGGCTGCCGTAAAACCGCTTGCCCTGCTCAAAGGAGCATCGCAGAAGGAAATCCAGGAACTGACCGAGGAACTCAAGGTGTTCGTGACCGAATCCGGGTTGCCGCTGCGCGTGACCAAGTCTGTGCGCCTCGGCCCGCTCGCCATCTCAGAGACAACTGATGTCCTCGCGGTGAACATTCCGGTCGTCGTCAAAGCACCGCCGAAGAAGAAGACGATCGGCGAAGCCAAGTTCTTGAAGCTGCTGAAAGGCAAGGGCAAGGGCGGCGGCAAAGAAAAAAGCGGCACGGGCTTCAAGTTGTAGGCATACGGCGGGGCGGACGCCCGTCTCCGGCGCCGGCGGCTGCGATCGCGCGGGCGCAGTAGCCTGCTCGTGTGAGACGGGTCGAGTGGGGGGAGAGGTGGATCCGCGTGCGCGGTGGCCAGCTGGCCTTGTCCGCGCTGTTGTTCGCCGCGATGTTCGCCACCGGCGCGGCGGCGAGTCCGCCGGCGCCCTCCGTCCCGGCGCCCGTTGCAGGCGTGCCTGCCGAACTGGTTGCGCTGGAGCAGAAGATGGCGCAGCTTCACGTGGAAAGCGAGCGCTACTCGCGTGAGGTCAGCGCCTTGCTCAGCGTCACAGAGGAAAGCTCGTCCTCCTCGTGCCAGAGCTCGTCGCCATGTCCCCCAGGCAGGCCGTTCAGGCGAGTCACACATCGCAAGGCGCCCTTCACGTTGACGCAGACAGGCGAAGTCGACGTCGTGGCCAAAGCCGCCAGTCTGTCGCTCGGCGAGGGGACCAAACAGGCGCCGCTGTTGGTCGAGACCGGCTCGTCCGCGTACACCTACCTGCCCGGCACCGCCACTCCCCGCGGGCGCCCCTGGGTCAGCTCCTCCTCCGGCAGCATCGACGCCGCGGCGCCGCCGAAAAGTAAACAGTAGAGCTACCTACTTCCAGCGAGGCCGCGATCCGGTTAGGATGCGCGCGTGTCCGACGATGTAGTCCTCTACGAGCTCGACGAATCGGGCGTGGCGACGATCACGCTGAACGACCCGGACACGCGCAACGCGCTCGCGCCGGACATGCTCGGCGGTCTGATCTCGGCTTTCGAGCGCGCGCGCGAGGAAGACGGCGCGCGCTGCGTCGTGCTGGCGTCCTCGCACGAGAAGACGTTCTCCTCGGGCGCGAACCTCGGGGGCTTCGCCGCCGACGCGCCGCTCGTGCAGCGCCATTTCGGCTCCGAGCGCTTCGTCGGCCTGTTCAAGCTGATCGGCGAGCTTCCCAAGCCGACGATCGTCGCCGCCGACGGGCACGTGCTCGCCGGCGCGCTCGGCATCGCGCTGGCGTGCGACTTGATCGTCGCCTCCGAGCGGGCGAGCTTCGGCACGCCGGAGATCAACGTGGGGACGTTCCCGTTCATGATCATGGCGCTGATCTACCGCAACGTGCCGCGCAAGAAGGCCACGGAGCTGCTGCTGCTGGGCGAGCGCTGGAGCGCGCAGGAGGCGCTGGCGGCGGGCATCGTCAACAAGGTCGTGCCGGCGCAGGAGCTCGATGCGGCGGTCGGCGAGTGGGCGTCGAAGCTGGCGGGCAAGTCGCCGGTGATCATGCGCCTGGGCAAGGAGGCGATGCGCCGGCAGCTGGACATGGCGCTCGACGACGCGCTGGACTACCTGCGCGCGCAGCTGACGCTGGCGATGTCCACGCAGGACATCGTCGAGGGCGTGAGCGCGTTCTTCGAGAAGCGCGAGCCGCAGTGGAAAGGACGCTGATGAGCACACGAGAGACCGATCCGGCGCCGCAGGCGCCTGCGCCGACGTCGCTGTTGCGCCCGCTGGTCGAGGACCTGCACGCGCGCCGCGCGCAGATCGCGCTGGGCGGCGGCGAGGAGAAGATCGCCCGCCAGCACGCCGCGGAGAAGCTGACCGCTCGCGAGCGCCTGGCGCTGCTGATCGACGAGGGGACGTTCACCGAGCTAGGCATCCACGGCCGACCGCACTTCGCGCAACGGGCGATGGAGGGCAAGGAGGCTCCGGCGGACGGCGTGATCACCGGCTACGGCAAGATCGACGGGCGCCTGGTGGCGGTGTGCGCTTATGACTTCACGGTGATGGCCGGCTCGATGGGCATGACCGGCGAGCTGAAGGTCACGCGCCTGCGCGAGCTGGCGCTGACCAAGCGGATCCCGTTCATCTGGCTGCTCGACTCGGCGGGCGCGCGCATCCAGGAGGCGGTCGGCTCGCTGTTCGCCGGCTCCGGGCACCTGTTCCGCGAGGAGGTGGTGATGAGCGGCGTGATCCCGCAGATCGCCGCGCTGATGGGTCCCTGTGCGGCGGGCACCGCCTACATCCCCGGGCTTGCCGACTTCGTGCCGATGGTCAAGGGGCGCGGCTCGATGGCGCTGGCCGGGCCGCACCTCGTGCGCGCGGCGGTCGGCGAGGACGTTACCCAGGAGGAGCTCGGCGGCTCGCGCGTGCACTGTCGCAAGTCGGGCGTCGGCGACCTGGAGGTGGCCGACGACGAGGAGTGCATCGAGCGGATCAGGCAGTACCTGTCGTTCATGCCGCAGAACTGCGAATCGCCGCCGCCGCGGCGCGTCAGCGAGGACCCGATCGAGCGGGGCGACGAGGAGCTGCTGGACGTGCTGCCGCAGTCCAATCGCAAGCCGTATGACATGTACGAGGTGATCCGGCGGATCGCCGACGACGGCTTCTACTTCGACATGAAGCCGCAGTGGGCGAAGACGATCATCACGTGCTTCGCGCGCTTCGGCTCACGGCCGGTGGGGATTGTCGCCAACCAGCCCAAGCAGCTGGGAGGGATCCTCGACAACGACTCGGCCGACAAGGCCGCGCGCTTCGTCAACCTGTGCAACGCGTTCGGCATTCCGCTGCTGTTCCTGATGGACGTGCCCGGCTTCATGGTCGGCAGCAAGGTCGAGGCCGACGGGATCATCCGCCACGGCGCGAAGATGCTCTACGCGGTCGCCAACACGACCGTGCCGAAGATCACGGTGATCACGCGCAAGGCCTACGGCGCGGGCTACTACGTGATGAACGGCCGCGCGTACGAGCCCGACCTGATCGTCGCCTGGCCGAGCGCGGAGATCAGCGTGATGGGCGCGGAGGGGGCGGTCGAGATCGTGATGCGCAAACAGGTCGAGGAAGCCGACGATCCGGAGGCCAAGAAGGCCGAGCTGATCGAGGCCTACCGGAAGATCATCGACGTGTACATCGCGGCCGGCAACGACATGATCGACGACGTGATCGACCCGCGCGAGACGCGCCTGACGATCTGCCGGGCGCTGGAGATGGCCGAGGGCAAGAAGATCGAGCGTCCCTACAAGCGACAAGGAGTGGTGCCCGTATGAGCCTTGACGATCCCGTCGTCATCACCTGCTCGATCTCCGGCACGATCGCCAACCGCGAGCAGTGCCCGGCGATTCCCTACACGCCCGCCGAGTACGCGGCGGAGGCGCGGCGGATCGTCGACGAGGGCGGTGTGATGATCCACATCCACGCGCGCAAACCCGACGGCACGCCGAGCTATGAGATCGAGGACTTCGCGGCGATCACCGAGGCGATTCGCGCCGAGGTTGGCGACGCGGTGATCGTCAACTACTCCACCGGCACGATCGGCGTTCCGGTGGCCAAGCGCATCGAGTACCTGCGCGCGTGCCGCCCGGAGGTGGCGGCGCTGAACATGGGCTCGATGAACTACGCCAAGTACTCGCGCTCGCGCAAGGAGTTCGTCTTTCAGATGGTCTTTGCGAACCCGTTCGAGGAGATCATCGAGCTGCTGCAGGCGATGAACGAGCTTCACATCAAACCCGAGCACGAGTGCTTCGACATCGGCCACGTCGGCAGCCTCGCTCCGCTGATCGACATGGGCGTGCTGAAGACGCCGCTGCACGTGGACTGCGTGATGGGCGTCGTCGGCGGCATTCCGCCGACCGCGCGCAATCTGGCGGCGATGGTCGAGAACATCCCCGATGGCTCGCACTGGGGGGTGATCGGGATCTCGCGCGATCAATGGATGCTCGTGGCCGCCGCGCTCACGCTCGGTGGCTCGATCCGCGTGGGGCTGGAGGACAACCTGTATCTCCCTGGCGGCGAGATGGCCAGCTCAAACGGCGAGCTGATCGCCAAGGCGCGCCAGCTGACCGAAGACCTCGGCCGGCGTCCGGCGACCGTGCAGGAGGCGCGCGAGATGCTGAACGTCGCGCAGCGGGTGGAGAGCCCGGCGTGAGCCTTGCACTCGACGGCATCCGCGTGCTCGACCTCTCGCGCCTGCTCCCCGGCGGCTTCTGCTCGCTGCTGCTGGCGGACTTCGGCGCGGACGTGCTGAAGGTCGAGGACACGGGCATGGGCGACTACATCCGCTGGGCGCCGCCGTACTACGAGGGCGCGCACGAGAGCGCCCGCTCGGCTCTGTTTCTTTCGCTGAACCGCAACAAGCGCTCGATCCGCCTGGACCTGAAGAACGAGCGCGGGCGCGAGGCGCTGCTGGCGCTGGTGCGCGAACACGACGTCGTGCTCGAGTCCTTTCGCCCGGGCGTGCTCGACCGCCTCGGCGTCGGCTACGAGCGCATGCGCGAGGAGAACCCCGCACTCGTCTACTGTGCCATCTCCGGCTACGGCCAGGACGGGCCCAAACGCGACGCCTCCGGGCACGACATGAACTACCTCGGCCTGATCGGCCTGCTCGGGCTGACGGGCGAGCGCGGCGGCGCGCCGGTGCAGGCTGCCGGGCAGATCGCTGACCTCGGCGGCGGCGCGCTGATGGCGGCGTTCGGCATTCTCGCTGCGCTGCGCGAGCGCGACGGCGGCGGTCCCGGCTCGGGCTCGACGGGCTCGGGCGAGGGCCAGCTCGTCGACGTGTCGATGGCCGACGGGGCGCTGTCGTGGCTGGCGATGGTAGCGGCGAGCTACTTCGCCGACGATGCCGTGCCCCACCGCGGCGACCTGCCGCTGGCCGGCTCGCTGGTCTGCTACCGGCCGTACGAGTGCGCCGACGGGTGGGTCACGCTAGGTGCGCTGGAGCCGAAGTTCTGGCAGGGCTTCTGCCGCGGCGTGGGGCGCGAGGATCTGATTCCCACCCAGTTCGAGCGACCGGGCTCGCCGGCGCACGAGCAGGTGGCGGAGATCTTCAAGGCCCGCACGCGCGATGAATGGGAGGCGTTCGCGCGCGAGAACGACTGCTGCCTGGAGCCGGTGCTGGAGCTCGACGAGGCGCTCTCCTCCGAGCTGGTCGCTTCGCGGGAGATGGTCGTCGAGCTCGATCAGCCCGGCGCGCAGCGGCCCGTGCGCCAGCTCGGGCTGCCGGTCAAGCTCACGCGCACGCCAGGCGATCACGCGCGGCTTCCCGGCCCGGCGCTCGGCGAGCACACCGAGGAGGTTCTGCTGGCGGCCGGTTACTCGCAGGCCGAGGTAGCCGAGCTGCTGTCCGCCGGCGCCGCGGCGGGGCCGGCCGGCGACCGCTCCGGCGACCGCTCCGGCGACCGCTCCGGCGGCCAGCAGGACCTCAGCTTCCGGGTGTGAGGTCGAGGCGGATGGCATGAGCACGAGGGTGGGGGCGACCGGAGACGCTCCCGTCAGCAGGCCGCTGCTGAAGATGAGCGAGCTGGCCGAGCGCTCGGGCGTGAGCGCGGGGACGATCCGCTACTACCTGCGCGAGGGGCTGCTCGGCGAGGGGCAGGACATCGTGCGCACGAGTCGCAACATGGCCTACTACCCGCCCGAGTATGTGCAGCGGATCGGGCTGATCAAGCGCCTGCAGGAGAAGCGCTTCATGCCGCTGCGCCTGATCAAGGGGGCGCTGGAAGAGGACCCCGGGCGCGTGCACGCGCTGATCGAGCTGGAGGACCGCATCCTCGAGCGCGCGCTGGCCAGCGCCGAGGACTCGCGGCGCGTGTCGGCCAAGACCGTGCGCGAGCGCTATGACATCCCGCGCAACGTGCTCGACCGCCTGGCCGAGATCGGCGTGCTGACGCCAAATCGCACGGGCTATGAGCAGGACGACGTGAAGATCATCGAGGCGATCGCGAGCTTTCGCGCGGGAGGCTATGAGGAGGCGCTCGGCTTCACCGTGTACGACACGCTGCGCTACCGCGAGGCGCTGGAGCCGCTCGTGCAGGAGGAGGTTCGCGCGCTGCTGGAGCGCCTCGCCGGCGAGGTCGACGTCGAGCGTGCGATGGAGATCGTCGCCGCCGGCGTGGAGCCGCTGCGCGAGCTGCTCGGAGCGATGCACTCCAAGCTGCTGCTGGCCGAGCTGCGGCGCCAGCGCGCGGCCGGCGAGTAGCCCGCGCAGACGCCGGTCGAAACCTGAGCGCCGCTACCACAGCGCCCGATGATGCTCGACCACACCGAGCCCGTGCGCCAGCGCGACAGCGCCCGGGAGGCTCCCCGAGAACGTGCCGAACGGCGCCTGGTAGTCGCTCTTGAAGATCAGCAGGTTCTCTCTGCGGGCACGCTCGGCCTCGGCGTGAAAGCGCAGCAGCGAGCCGTCCACGCAGGAGACCTGCTTGAGATCGGCGGTGAAGGCGACTGGCGGCGCTTCGCGCGGCTCGCCGTCGATCCACACCGCGCGCTCGGAGCCCACCGGCGGATCGTTGACGCCCTGCACGAGATTCCAGGCGAGCGCCGCACCATCGGGGCTCTGGCCGACCCCGGCAGACCACCACCACTCGGTGAGGCGCGAGTGGTAGCCCGCGGTGTCGTCGATCACGGCCAGCGCATCGATCTGGCGCGGCGGGCGGCCGTCGAGCGCGAGGGTCCCGCGCGCGGCGATGCCGGCCTGCTTGCGCGTCCACACGTGGCTGGCACCGTTGGGGCATTGGGCCGCGAACCCGTCGTCTTCCTCCAGAGCGAGATCGAGCACGACGCCGCCGTCGTTCAGCAGCAGACGCCCCGGCTCGGACTCGCCGCCGCTGAGCCCGCTTGCCCTGACCAGCCGCAAGGCCCTGCGCCTCGGCAGCAGGCGTGTGCGCTCACGCATCTCGTCCTTCCCGCGCAGGTACAGCGCCCAGAAGGACTGGCGTGCCGGACCGACCTGCACGAGTGCCGCACAGGCCATCAGCTGCTCGCTGAAAACGCCGACGTAGCGCCAGCGCTTCAGCGGCCGCCCGCTGCGGACCAGGCCCATGCGCGAGGGCCACGCCCCGGCGCCAGGGGCCCCGGGGGCCGCGCCGGCCGTTATGCTTTGAGTTGTTGACTGACCAGTCAATCTATTCGGTGTCCGTAACGCCTGCCGGGCACGCGGGCGCCGGCTCGCGGGAGGGGATGCGCTCTTGAGGGTCGCCGCAGTACAGCTCAACTCCACCGCCGATCCGGCGGCGAACCTCGTCGTCGCCGACCGCCTCACGCGCGCAGCCGCCGCGGACGGCGCAAGCGTGATCGTACTCCCCGAGAAGTGGACCGCGATGGGCTCAGACGAGCAGCTGCGCGCCGCCGCGCAGACGCTCGACGGCCCGGCCATCCAGTGGGCGCGCGCGAGCGCGCGTGAGCTTGGCGTCGAGCTGATCGCCGGCTCGATCGTCGAGCTGGTGCGCGATCGCGAGAAGCTCGCCAACACGTGCGTGCACGTGGGCCCCGACGGCGAGCTGAAGGCCGTCTACCGCAAGCTGCACATGTTCGACGTCGAAGTGGCCGGGCGCTGCTACCGCGAGTCAGACCTCGAGGACCCTGGCGAGGAGATCGTCCTCTCAGAGACCGCCGACGGTGTGCAGCTGGGCCTGTCGATCTGTTACGACCTGCGCTTTCCCGAGCTCTACCGGATCCTCGCCGTGCGCGGCGCACGCGTGTTCCCGCTACCCGCCGCGTTCACGCTGGCGACCACGCGCGACCACTGGGAGATCCTCCTGCGTGCGCGCGCGATCGAGAACCAGGCGTTCGTCATCGCCGCCAACCAGATCGGCGAGCACCCCGGCGGCAACCGCTCGGGCGGGCGCTCGATGATCGTCGATCCGTGGGGGCTCGTGCTCGCGCAGGCGCCCGACGGCGAGGGGCACGTCGTCGCCGCGCTCGACCTCGAGCGCTTGGCCGAGATACGCGCGCAGCTGCCCGCGCTGGCCAACCGCCGCGCTGAGGCCTACCGCTGGCCCGAGGAGGTGCGCGCGTGAGCGCCAGCAGGGCGCCAGCCGGTGGCGCGTCAGCCGGTGGTGCGCGAGCCGCCGGCGCAAGCGGTTCCGGCGCCGGCCCGCCGGCGGGCGGGCCAAGGGCGCCGGACAAGCGGCGACTGATCCTCGACGCCGCCGTGCGCGTGTTCGCGCGCCAGGGCTTTCACGCCTGTCGCGTGTCGGACATTGCCGACGAGGCGGGCGTCGCGTACGGGCTCGTCTACCACTACTTCGCCTCCAAGGACGAGGTGCTCGACACGCTGTTTATCGAGCGCTGGGAGGTGATGCTGCAGCTGATCCGCGACGTCGACTCAGAACCGCTGCCCGTGCGCGAGAAGCTCGGCGCGATCGCCGCGTTCATCATCGACAGCTACAGCCACGACCCCGACCTGATGAAGGTGATCATCGTCGAGGTCACGCGCGCGGCGAACTCGTTCGGCGACACGCACATCGGCACGATCCGCGAGGCCTATGAGCTGATCGGCGCGATCGTCGAAAAGGCGCAGGCCGACGGCTACTTCAAGCCGGAGATCGAAGCGCGCTTCGCCGCGATGGCCTTCTACGGCGTGATCGAGCAGCTGCTCACCGGGTGGATCTTCGACCTGCTGCCCCAGGGCGAGGAGGAGCTGCAGCGCGCCAAGTGGGTCGTGATCGAGACGGTGTGCGGTGGCCTGGAGACCAACGCCGTTTCCGATGGGACCACCGCGGGCAATAGACTCCTGCGCTGATGGAGAACGAGATGGTCAAGCGACTCGTCTGGTCGGGGCTGCTGGCAGGCGTCAGCGCGCTCTCGGCGATCCTCGCGCAAAGGGCGGCGGCGATGATCTGGCGCCGCCTGTTCGAAGAGGAGCCGCCCGAGTGAGCGTCCCCCCGCCGCCTGCCTCCGCAGACCCGGGCGAGGAGCCGCCGCACAACATCGCCACTGCGATCACGGAAGTCTCAGAGCGCGCGCAGGTGCTCGTGCGCGAGGAGATCGAGCTGGCCAAGGCGGAGGTCACCGAGAAGGCGACCAAGCTGATCAAGGGCGCCGTCGTCGGCGTCGCCGCCGGTGTGTTCGTGGTGATGGCGCTCGTGTTCGCGCTGGTGGGCTGTGCCTGGTTGCTCTACTACTACCTCCCCGGCAGCGAATTCACCTACTTCTGGGGCTTCTTCGCGATGGCCGCGATCCTGCTGCTGCTCGGCGCGCTCGCCGGCCTGCTCGCGGCCAAAGCGGTCAAAAGAGGCTCGCCGCCGGTGCCGAACATGGCGATCGCCGAGGCCAAGAAGATCCGTGAGACGGTCGCCTCGGGCAGCGACAACCCTGCCAAGGCGTCAGGCAGCTGATGGCTCAGCGCTCGCCCGCCGAGATCCGCTCTTCGATCGAGAGCAACCGAATGGAGCTGGCGGTCTCGCTCGACCGCCTGCGCGGCGAAGTCGCGCACATCACCGACTGGCGCGGTCACATCGAGCGTCATCGCTCGGAGATCACCGCGGGCGCCGCGCTCGTCGGCTTTGCATTGGGCGTGCGCATGCTGCGCCGCCGCCGACGCGGCCGCTGAGCTACGCGAGGCTACGTCCTCGGTCGTCAGGCTAGGAGCGTGCGTGGAATTGCGCCGACGCCGATCAGGCCCGGGCCGGTGTAGGTGCCGATCACCGGACCGACCTCCGAGGTGAACACCGGCTCGGTGTCGAAGATCTCGCGGCAGCGCTCGATCAGCCGCTCGGCCTGCTCGGGGGCCTGGATGTGCTGGACGACCCAGCCGTCGGCGCCGCCGTCGCGCAGCTCCTTGGCGTAGTCGACCATCCGCTCGAACGCCCGCCCGGCCGTGCGCACGCGCTCGACGGGCACGATTTCATACTCCAGCGAGAGGATCGGCTTGATCTTCAGCGTGCCACCCAGCCAGGCCTGGGCCTTGCCGATCCGCCCGCCGCGGCGCAGGTACTCGAGCGTGTCCAGGCAGAACCAGATCTTCAGCGCCTTGCGCGCCTCGCGCACGTGCGCGACGACGGCGTCCTTGTCGGCGCCGGCGCGCGCGGCCGCGCGCGCGGCGAGCGTGAGCAACCCCGTTCCGCCGCAGCCGCTTTCTGAGTCGAGCACTTCGACGCGCTCGCCCAGACCGCGCTCGGTCAGCAGCTGGTGAGCCTGGCGAGCGGCCTCGCACGTTCCCGAGATGCCACCGGCGAGATGGATCGAGACGACGTCGTGGCCGTCCGCCAGCAGCGGCTCCCAGACAGCGAGGAAGTCGCCGATCGACGGCTGTGACGTGGTCGGCAGCTCGGAGTCGGTGCGCAGGCGCTCGTAGAAGGCGTCGAAGCCATCCATCTCCAGCTCGCGCTCGGATTCGCCGCTCCAGCCGACGTACAGGCTGACCTGGTGTATTTCCTCACGATCCGCGAGCGCTCTTGGCAGATAATGGGTGCTATCGGTGGCAACCGCTACGGACATGCGCGGCGGGACGCTACACCAACGCCAGCGCGAGCTCTCCCGACTCGTGCATCTCGATCACGATGTCGCAGCCTCCCAGCAGCTCGCCGTTGACGAACAGCTGCGGGATCGTCGGCCAGTCCGAGATCGCCGAGAGCTCCTGGCGGATGCGCGGGTCCGGAAGGATGTCGACGGCCGCGAACGGCGCGTCCAGCGACTGCAGCGCGGCGACCGTGCGTGCGGAGAAGCCGCACGCCGGCGCCTCCGGCGTCCCCTTCATGAACAGGATCACCTTGTGCTCGGCAATCGCCTCGGCGATCGCCTCGCGGATCGGGTTGGACTCGCCCGACGGGGCGGCCTGGGGCTCGGGCGACGGAGTCTGACCGGGCGACATCGGAAGGTCTTTGACGGGATTGCTTGACATGGAATCTCCTGAGCTATTGGGTGGGGGAGGGCTGCTCGGCGGCTTGCGGCTGAGGGGTACCCTGCGCCGGGACGACGGTCCTCAGCGAGAGGGCGTGGATTGCCGCGCCGATCTCCGCGCCGAACACGTCGTAGACCAAGCGGTGCTGCTCGATGCGACTGCGCCCGGCGAACGCCTCGGCCGTCACCGTCGCGCGGAAGTGATCGCCGCCGCCGGTGTAGTCCTCGACCTCCGCGCGCGAGCCGGGGATCGCCGCCTCGATACGCTGTGAGATGTCCTCGGAGGAGGGCATGATCCCTAGCGTAGAGGATCGCGCTGGGGTTGCCCTCGGCCCCGGCAGGGGGCGCTATACTTTGGAAAGTCTTGCGGTCCTCACAGGAGCGAAATGATGATCACGCTTAGCGACAAGGGCGCCGAAAAGGTGCATGAGTTCCTCTCCAGTCAAGGGGCCGACGTGACCATGGCCGGCCTGCGCGTAGGCGTGCGCGGCGGAGGCTGCTCGGGCTTTCAATACCAGCTCGCCTTCGACGAGCAGCGCGACGACGATGTCGTCTTCGAGAGCCACGGGCTGAAGCTGCTCGTCGACGACGAGAGCCTCCCGTTCGTGCGCGGATCGACGATCGACTACGAGGAGAGTCTGCAGGGCGCGGGCTTTAAGGTCACCAACCCCAACGTCGTCGCCGCGTGCGGTTGCGGCTCGTCCTTCCGCGTGGCCGAGGAGGAGCAGGTCTCGGCGGTCTGAGTCTCTGTAAGACTCGGTGGTAATACCCACTCGTCTGATTGTGCTAGTTTCGGGCTATGCGCGTTACGAGCAAGGGTCAGGTGACGATTCCCAAGGACGTTCGCAAGCGGCTCGGGATCACACCCGGCAGCGAGGTCGACTTCAAGATCGACAGGCATGGTGCGCGCTTGGTGCGGGCTCGGACGAGCAGGGGGAAGGAAGTCGTCGAGCGGATGGTTGGGCAGGGGACCGTCAAGATGACCACCGAGGAGATCATGGCGCTCACTCGCGGTGAGGACTGAATCGCCGCCGGGCGGCACCCTCGTCGACGCCAACGTCCTGCTCGACCTCTTCACCAGAGATCCGGCTTGGATGTCGTGGTCGAAGGGGGCGCTGGCCGAGGCACTGGACGCGGGCCCGGTGATCATCAACCCGATCGTCTATGCGGAGATCTCGGTTCGCTTTGAGCGGATCGAAGAACTCGAGGACGCCCTACCTGAGCAAATCGAGCGTGAGGCTCTTCCCTGGGAGGCCGCGTTCCTGGCGGGCAAGTGCTTTCGCGACTATCGTCGCCGACATGGGGGCAGGCGCTCCCCCCTGCCAGACTTCTATATCGGCGCGCACGCCGTCATCACCGGTCGGGTGTTGCTGACGCGCGATCCAAGGCGCTATCGAAGCGTGCTGCCGAGTCTTACGCTCGTCAGCCCGTAGCGCTCTATGTGAGCCCTCTGCCTGGATGGGCAAGTGCGATGGAGCTTGATTGGGTCAGAGGTCGCTCGAGCCGGTCTACCACGTGTGGATCGCCGGGCGGTATCGCGGCTCGGGAATAGGGCGATCAGTCTCGCGGGCACAAGCCGGCCACGCTTCCTTGGCGCGCTCCACCCCGGCCAGGGCGTAGGGTGGCTCGCCTTGAGCATCCTGCCTGCCCGCCTGCGCCGCCTGACGCCCACGCGCCTGCGCGACGACGTGCGCTTGCGCGCGCTGGCGGTCGGGTTCGGCCTGATCCCGCCGCGCACGATGCACTCGCCGGCGGACGCGCGCGTGCTGCTCGACGCCGCCCGCGATGCTCGGCGGGTGGTCGAGATCGGCGTCTACGAGGGGGCCTCGGCGCTGGCGCTCCTCGACGGCCTGGGGCCGGGCGCCGAGCTGCATCTGATCGACCCGTTCGGGTCGCGCCCGGATGCGCTGCCGAGCGGCTGGGGGGCGAGCGAGTGGGCGACACGGCGCGCGCTTGCGCGCGCCGTGCGCCGCCGCGGCAGGCAGGCTCCGCGCGTGCGCTGGCATGTGGCCCACTCCCACGAGGTGGCCTCCCGCTGGGAGGGAGAGGTGGACCTGGTGTTCATCGACGGCGACCACTCCGAGGCGGGATGCGAGCTCGACTGGTCCAGCTGGCGCGGATTCGTGGCGGTGGGCGGGCGTGTGGTCTTCCACGACGCCCGGGCCGGCCAGCCCGGGGGGCGCGGGCTGCCCGGCCCAACCGCCGTCGTCACGCGTCGCTTCCGCGGCGAGGGCACGCCGGGCTGGGAGATCGCCGGCGAGGCCGACCGCACCGTCGCGGTCCGCCGCACCGGCTGAGCGGGGCGGAGGCTTGACGGTAGGTCCATCTCTGTGCTACGGTCGCCGCGACATGATGTCGAATGGTTTGAGGGGACCGGATCGCCCAGCGCAAGGCTCTGCGCGAGTTTCCGGCAGGGAGCCGGGAGCCGGGCCCGCGAGGCTCTCGACGTCGCTTCGGTTTGACCTTGACGCGGGAGACCGTTTCTGCCAAGGTTGACTGCACAGAACCGTCGGCTGGGATTCAGCCGACGGATCGGCCGCCTCAGGGTGTCTCTGTCCTGAACAGGGGGAGTTCCAGGGATCGTGGTCGATCTATTCCATAGAGGGAAAAGGAGCAGTGGACACATGAAACGCATCAGAATCATAGGGCTATGTCTCGTCGCGGTGTTCGCGATGAGCGCGGTAGCCGTATCAAGCGCATCCGCCGCCAAAACCAAAAAAGCAAAACCGGGCCTGAAATTCAGCACGGCCGCGGGGCCCGTTGTGGCAGGCACCAAAGTGGTGGCATTCAGCAGCAACCTCATAACCACAACCGAACTTGGCAAGCTTGAATGTACTGAAAACAGTCTGACAATCACACTGACAGAAGTCGGGCTCAAGAAGAACAAAGCGTCGCTCACCGAAGAGGTATCCGAAGGTGCAGAACCCCTCAAATCGTGCAAAACCACGACGCCAGCGGGGCCGGCCAAAATCACCACCCAGAAAAAGCCGTGGGCTTCCGAATTCAAGCTGAAGGGAACTGAAGGTGAAAACGTTCTCAACAGCGTGCAGTTCACGTCCGAATTCTTCGGGGCTCCAGGAGCACCCAAATGCGTCTTCACAGGCAAGAAGATGAAGAGCAAGTTCAAAGTCGGCGCCGAAGGTTCACCGATACCGCTCGAACTGACGACCACCGCACAGAAGCTCAGTCTGGAAAAGGCAGGAAGCAACGAAATTTGCCCGAAGAAAGGCACCACCATCGCCGGCACATTCACAGTGAAGACGGAAGGAGTAGGAGGCGAAACGGTCAAAGTCGAATTGTAAGGTAAGTGCAGCTCTGACGCTCAGCTGACACCTGAGTGGTTGATATGTGGGTCGGTTCGGCTTTGCCGGGCCGGCCCACGCCTGTGTCTGGCAGACCCGCGCCCTCGAAAGGGCCACGCAGGGAGCAGGCCGGTAGGGCTTGGTGTTTGACAGGTGTTGGACAGGCGGTGTACGCTGTGTTTCAGGGTTATCCGGCAGGAGCCAAGTACGGCAGGAGCCAAGTACGGCAGGAGCCAAGTACGGCAGGAGCCAAGGGAAATGGACCAGGGAGAAGGGGAGATCATCGCAAGCGCACGGCCGAGCGGCCGGCCCGACGGGCACGCCCCGGGTCTGGGCGCTTGCGCTGCACGCTGCGCTCGCCGCCGCCGCCGGCCGCTGCGGCGGTATCTCGGCCCGGCGACCCTCGCCCTCGCCCTCGCCCTCGCCGCGCCCGCGCTGGCCGCCGAGCCAGCCTGGGAACTCACTGCGATTCACGCCCCCACCAACGTCCTGCCCAGAGCGCCGGTCAATGCGGTGTTCACCATAACCGTGAGTGCCGTCGAGGGAAAGTACAGACTGCATTTCGAAAATCCGCTGACCGAAAAGGAAGCCCAAACAAAAAGGCTTCGGTTTGACGCGACGGCCGCAGAAGTGCAGGAAGCGCTCGAAAAACCCAATGCCATCGGCGAACACAACGTCAAAGTCACGGGCGGGCCCGGCGATGAACACGGAACGAAACCGTACCTGATCGAATTCACCGGAGCTCTTGGCGGCATCCAGATCCCCGACGAAGATCTCGAAGTCTCCCAAGGACTGGAAGCGAGCGCGGCTGAAGAAAAGGAACACGGGAAAGAGGAAGGGACGGTCGCCTTGGCGCTCACGACCGCCGGCTATCGTGAGAAGCTCGACTACGAGCTGATCCCGAGAAACATCGGGGGCGCGCCTACAGAAGGCCAAGTGATCGTGACCGACAAGCTTCCGGCCGGGGTGATCACTGAGAGGACGCCGGAAGGGGCAGGCTGGAAGTGCACTCCCATGGGCGCCGGGCAGACATCGGTGCAATGCAAGAGCGAAACCGCACCGGCGCAGCCGGTGGCCAACCCGGACGGGGATGCCCATCCGATCTTGATCGAAGCGACCCTCGACACGGGCACCATGAAGGAAGGCGATGAGCTCGAAAACGAAGCGACGGTCTCGGGCGGCCACGCGCCCTCGGCGACCGCCAAGGAAGCCGCCACGGTCACCTCGGTGCCTGCTCCGTTCGGCGTCCACCAGATCACGGCGGGCGCGTTTGGCGTAAACGGCGAAACGTACACCCAGGCGGCGGGCCATCCGTATGCGGCGACCACGAGCTTCTTCTTCAACACGACCGTCTCGCCGAGCGGCGAAATCGTCGTGCCCGGGAACGTCAAGGACATCAACGTGCGGCTTCCCGAAGGGTTCGTCGGCAACCCGCTGGCGGGCGAACGCTGCACCCAGGCCGAATTCACGCAAAGCCTTCCCGGCGGGCCAAACCAAGAAGGTCTCTCGTGCAAACCGGCAGCGCAGGTGGGGGCGGTGGTCGTGTTGTTCAATGGGTTTGGAGGGGCCGAAAGGGTCCCGGTCTACGATCTGGCGCCCCCGCCGGGGGCCCCGGCCGAGTTCGGCTTCCTCATCGGCGGTGTTCCGATCAGGGTTGACGCGCACGTCGTCCGCGAACCAGGCAAAGACGGCACATATCGGCTGACCGTGCTGTCTCCGGACATCAGTGAGGCGTTCAAGGTCTTCGGCATTCAGTTCACCCTCTGGGGAGTCCCAGCCGATGAATCGCACAAGGCGGAACGCCTCCTACCCGACGGGCAGGGGGGCGCGCCCGCTGAACATGCAGAAGAAGCGTTCTTGACGAATCCGGTGGATTGTCTGGCTGAGGCGGAACCGCCCACGACGACTATCAGCGTGGATCGGTGGGAGCGCCCGGGGCAGCTGAGTGCGCAGGGTGAACCGATCTTGAGCGACCCGAATTGGCCGCAGACGAGCGCGGCGTCCCCGCTGGTGACGGGCTGTAACCTGCTGAGGTTTGAACCGTCGATCGGTTTCGCTCCCCTAACGACGCGGGCGGATGAGCCGTCGGGCTACAAGTTCAGCCTCGAAGTGCCGCAGAGCGAAGCGCCTGGCGCTTTGGCGACTCCGGAGCTGAAGGACACGACGGTGACGTTGCCGGAAGGCGTCTCGATTTCGCCGTCGGCTGCGAATGGGCTTCAGGCGTGCAGCGAATCGGAGATCGGCCTGGAATCGACCCAACTCGGCTCGTGTCCGTTGGCCTCTCAGGTGGGGGAAGCGACGATCAAGTCGCAGTTGCTTGAAAAGCCGCTGGAAGGTCGCGTGTATATCGGCCAGCCGTTGTGCTCTCCGTGCACGCCGGCGGATGCGGAAAACGGCAAGCTGGTCCGGCTGTTCATTGAAGCGGAAGGCGCGGGGGTGAGGATCAAGCTGCCGGGCACGGCGTCGGTGAATACGGCGACGGGCCGGTTGACGACGACGTTCAAGAACAACCCGCAACTGCCGTTTGAAAAGCTTGAACTGAAGCTGAAGAACGGCCCGCGGGCGCCGTTGGCGAACCCGCAGGCGTGTGGGAGCTATACGATGTCGGGGGATCTGACGCCGTGGAGCCTGGGCGGCACGACGAGCGAAGGCGGCGAAATCCCGGGTACGCCTGACGCCACTCCGTCGTCAGCGCCGTTCAGTGTCGATTGGAACGGCGCGGGCGAAGGTTGCCCGGCGAGCGTGCCGTTCAGCCCCGGTTTCGCCGCGGGCACCGAAAACTCCAAGGCCGGCGAATACAGCAGCTTCGACGTGACGTTTGAACGCAAGGACCGTGAACAGGATCTCTCCGGGATCACGGTGCAGACCCCGCCCGGCCTGTTGGGCAAGATCGCCGGGATAGTGAAGTGCGAAGGACCCGCCGCTGAATCGGCAGAATGCCCCGCAGCCTCGCGGATCGCCACGGCGACGTCGGCGGCCGGGGCCGGGCCGGACCCGTTCGTGGTCTCCGGGCCGGTGTACCTGACGGGCCCGTACAAGGGCGCGCCGTTTGGCCTGTCGATCGCGGTGCCCGCGAACGCCGGCCCGTTCCATCTCGGCACGGTGGTCGTGCGGGCCGCGATCAGCGTGAACCCGCAGACCGCGGCGCTGACGATCACGAGCAACCCGCTGCCGCAGAGGGTCGACGGTGTCCCCTTGCGCCTGAAAGTGGTCAAGGTGGACGTCGACCGGCCCGAATTCATGTTCAACCCGACGAACTGCGAAGCGCAGTCGATCGGCGCGACGGTCACGGGCGAGCCGGTGAAAGCCGGCGAAGCGCCGGTGAGTGTCCAGAGGAGCGTGCCGTTCATCGCGAGCTCGTGTGGGGCGCTCTCGTTCAACCCCACTTTCACGGCGAGCACCGAAGCGAAGACCAGCAAAGCCGGCGGGGCGAGTTTGTCCGTGAAGATCGAACAGAAACAGGGTGAACCGCA
Organism: Solirubrobacteraceae bacterium; assembly: GCA_017882375.1. Taxonomy (GTDB): domain Bacteria; phylum Actinomycetota; class Thermoleophilia; order Solirubrobacterales; family Solirubrobacteraceae; genus Palsa-744. The sequence goes on from JADGPP010000038.1 coordinate 19,973, forward strand.
CATCCACAAACTGCAGCTGCAGCTGCCGCTGGCGCTGCCTTCCCGGTTGACGACGCTGCAGAAAGCATGCACCGCCGCGCAGTTTGCCTCCAACCCGGCAGGCTGCCCGGAATACTCGGTGGTGGGCACCGCCACGGCGCTCACGCCACTTCTGAACGTGCCTTTGGCGGGCCCTGGGTACCTGGTCTCTCATGGCGGGGCGGCGTTCCCGGACCTGGTGTTCCTGCTGCAGGGAGAAGGCGTGCAGATCGAACTGGTCGGGCACACGGACATCAAGAAGGGCATCACGTACTCGAGATTCGAAACGGTCCCGGACGCGCCGATCAGCTCGTTTGAAACGAGCTTGCCCGAGGGCCCGCACTCGATCCTCGCCGCCTACGGCGTCCTCTGCGAAAAAGAACTGCTCGCGCCCACGAAAATCGTTGCGCAGAACAACATGCAGGTCACCCGCAATACCAGGATCGCGGTCACCGGATGCCCGCCGTCGCTCGCCATCACCAACGCCAAGGTCAAGGGCAACGCGCTGCTCGTCACGGTCAAGCTCTCGAAAACGAAAACGGGGACCGTCAAGATCACCGGGACAGGGCTGAAGAGCACCGTCAAGCGCGGCCTGAAGGCCGGCGCCCACCAGATCAGCGTGCCGCTCTCCAAGGCCGGCAAGGCCGCCACGAGGCACCACAAGAAGATCCATATCCAGGTAAGTCTCACCGTCGGCAGCCAGACCGCCACCAAGACTGCGAACGTGAAGGCCTAGGCGATGAGAGTGAACAAGACCGCCAGCCACCCTTCTGGGCGCGTCATCGTTCTGGCGGCCCTCTTCGCCGCCCTGCTCCTAGCCAGCATGCTCTCCGTCGCCCGTGCTTCAGCCGCCGGAACCTGCCCCAACGAAGCCATCCGCGAAGAACAAGGCTCCACCTATCTCCCCGACTGCAGAGGCTACGAGCTCGTCTCCCCGGTTCTGAAGAACGGCGCGGAAGTCGAGCCGGCACCTGTCGTAGCGGGCCAGGTCCCCTTCCAGGCTTCTGTGGAAGGTCCGGCCGTCGCGTACCTCGCCCAAGGGGGGTTTCCTGGGAGCGCCTCCGCGGGACTGTATACCCAGTATCTGGCTCTGGGTGGTCCGCTCGGGTCTCCGTGGCAGAACATTTCGTTGAACCCCGAGCCCAACAACACTGTCATTGAAGGGTCCGGGCCCAGGACGCTGGGTGAATTCGTCTACTACTCCCCGAACCTGTCATGCGGCATCGAGGCGACCGAGCTGCCGCAGGTGGCTCAGCTTCCGCCCGAAGAGACAGCCCAGGATGGTGTCCGGAACCTCTACCAGTGGAACGCAGCCGACGCCAGCTACACGCTCATCACCAACGTCAAGCCGGAAAACCTGACCCACGTTGAACAGGGACTCCCGTCGGTCAATTCAGTGGACGGCGCGTCCGCCGACTGCGGGAAGGTCATTTTCGAAAGCGCGAACCAGTTCGACAAAGCGCCGGCCGGGAGCCTGTATGAGTGGAACGGGGAGCGGCTGGAAGTCGCCTCGAAGCTCCCCGACGCCACGAACGCCACTGCGGTGTCGCCGGTGGTGGGGGGCGAAGTGGGCTCGAACTTCAACGAGATCTCAAGCGACGGCTCAAAGGTGTTCTTCACCGCCACGGCCGACGCCGGCATCGACGCCGGCAAGCGGGAGGTGTTCCTGCGCGAAAACGGCACCCACACGATCGAGGCCTCCGCGGCGCAGAGCGAACCGGCGGTGCAGGACACCGGAGCACGCTTCCAGGCGGCTTCGAGGAACGGCAGCCGCGTCTTCTTCACCGCCAACTACGGCCTGACGAAAACCACGAGCGTCGGCAAGGAAGCGCCCAAGGAATGTCAGCTGGGCACGGGCAGCGGATGCGATCTCTACGAATACAACGCCGAAAAGGGCTCCTTGACGGACCTCTCGGCCGACATCGAAGCCACGACCGGAGACACCACCGGCGCCAACGTGCGCGGCGTTCTGGGGATCTCTGAAGACGGATCGTACGTGTACTTCTCGGCCTCAGGGCAACTCGTGGCCGCAGAGGGCAACAAGCAGGTCGAAAACGAAACGAACAAGCAAGCCAACGTGTACGTGTATCACGAAGGCCTGCATCCCGAATCGTCGCTCTCCTACGTCTCCACAATCGGAGCGGTGGAAGCCGGAATGGCAGAAGAACGCGTCAGCCCATCCAAGGAGGTGGACGCACTTGTGTCCTCCAGCACGGGTACTCACGGTCTGAGCTTCCTGGTATCCCGCGTTTCGGCCGCTGGCAACTACCTGTTGTTCGCCACGACGAACAAAGTCAAGGAATACGACGGCGAAGAATACAACAATGAAGACCAGAACGTTGCGATGAGATTCGACTGGGAGGAGTACGAGTACTCGCTGGCGTCGGGAAAGGTGACTTGTGTCTCCTGCAACCCCAAGCGTTCGGTCCGTCCTGCCGAATTCGCCGGCACAGAGGCCTTCGGGGCGCTGGGCCCATTCACTGAAGTTCGCGACGGGGCGATCCCGCGCAACCTCAGCAACGACGGCCGGGTGTTCTTCGATTCCTTCGCTCCGCTCGTGTCGCAGGTCAGGAATAAGACGATCAACGCATACGACTGGGCCCCGGAAGGCTTGGGCAGCTGCCCAAGCGGCACACCCGCCGGCTGCCTCGGCATCCTGGACAACGGAGCCGATTCCGACCCCTCCTACGTCGAGGGCGCCAGCGCCGATGGTGAACACGTGTACGTCACCAGCAAGGTGCGTCTCGCGCCGCAGGACGAGGACGGGCTGCGCGACATATACGACGTGCGGGTTGGCGGCGGCATTGCCGCCCCGCCTGCCTCCAAGCGTTGCGAAGAAGAAGAATGCCAGGGGACGTTCACCTCGACGTTGAGCTCCTCGATCCACGCCAGCGAATCGGGGATCGGGGGCGGCAACCCCGCCTCGCCTCCAGCGACGAACGGGGTTCAAGGCTTCAGGGCAGGAAGCGTCAAGATCAAGAGGCACTCCACCAAGGGCTCGACGCTCACGCTGGTGGTCTCGGCCTCGGGCGGCGGGCGGATCACGGCATCGGGATCCGGTCTGGGCACCGTGCGGAAGTCAATCTCCAAGGCGGGCAGCTACACGCTGAAGATCTCGCTGACCGCCAAAGCCAAGGCCGCCGTCAGGCGCAAGAAGCGGCTCAAGGTGAGGGTTCACGTCGCGTTCGCCCCGTCATCGGAAAGGTCCTCCTCGACGACCGTGACGGTCACCTTCACCTGACGGCAGCGCGGCCTGCGCCGCCGAGGCTCACCCGGGCTCGTTCTGAAGCGAGCGCCACAGGTATCTGCACGCCAGCGTGCGGTGCGGGCGCCACGGCTCGGCTATCCCTTCGATCGCAGCCGCTTCGGGGAGCTCCTCGAGGGCGTAGGCGCGTTCGATCGCCCGGCGGATGCCGAGATCGCCGACCGGCAGCACATCGGGGCGCTCGAGGTGGAACATCAGGAACATCTGCGCGCTCCATCTTCCGAGGCCCTTGACCGCGACGAGCTCGTCGATCACCTCGTCGTCGGGCAGGTCGTCCAGTCGCTCGAGCTGCAGCTCGCCGGAGATGACGTGCTCGGCGAGCGATCCTAGGAAGCCGACCTTCGCGCGCGAGAGCCCCACGGCGGCACGCAGCTCCTGGGGGTCATCGGCGAGGATCTCCCCCGGCGTGGGCGGGCGGCCGCCGAAGCGCGCCGTCAGGCGCCCGTAGATCGCGCGCGCCGCGCACACCGACAGCTGCTGGCCGACGATCGCGCGCGCGAGCGCGCCGTAGTGATCCTCGCGCTCCGGCCGGCCCGCGCGCGCGTCTCCCAGCGTCCCCGTCGCCTCGATGATGGCGGCCAGCACCGGGTCGCCGGCGTTCAGGTGGGCAAGGGCCTTGCGCGGCGAGGCCTTGCGCGGCGAGGCCTTTCTGCGCCGGGCCTTGGTGTCCGCTCCCCCCTTCCCGGCCGCGTCCTCGCCATCGGCCACCCCCACGGGCTCAGGCGGCCGGGAGCGCGGCCTCGAATGTGACGCGCTCGCCGTCGAGCGCGTTCAGCGCGCGCTCCAGCGACATCGCGATGCATGTGAAGCTGGGGGTGTCGCGCACGGTGTATCGCGAGGCCTCGGTAGTGCGCAACTGCTGCACGAGGTCGAGGAACGTGCCGACGTCGTCGGTGTCGAAGGCGACCACGAACTCCTGGTCGTCCAGGCCGAACGAGTACGTCGTGTGGTTGTCCACCCCGGGGTATTCGCGGCCCACCTCGATGTGCCCCTGCATGATCCGCCAGCGCTCATCGGCTCCCAGCGCGTACCACTCGCGCGACTTCACGAACGGATAGACGAACACGTACTTCCCGCGGAAGCCGCGCGGAACCGTGCGCTCGTCTTCGGAGTACTCCGAGCTCTTGCGCATCCCCAGGAACGAGTGCGGGATCTCCGACCACTTCATCAGGCCGCTCTGCGCCAGCACGACGTGGAACTCGTGGATGCGGTCGAGGTTCTCGGCCTCCGCAAGCAGCATCAGCTCGGCGTCGCCGCGCGTGCCGATCAGCGAGAAGCTCTGCAGCAGGTGCCCGTCGGCGAAGTCCTCGCAGGCGGCCATCAGCTCGCGCTTGTCCTGCGCGCGCTGCTCCGGCTCGAGCCGCCGCCAGGCCGGGTCGAGCTTCAGGAACGTGTACTTGACGAAGTGACGAGCGCTCACGGGCGGATTATCGCAGCCGCAGCACTCCGAGCGACCCCGCCGGTGGATAGAGTCGGGGCATGCGGATTGCGCTGCTGTCGCCGTACTCGTGGACGTACCCGGGTGGTGTCACCCGCCACATCGAGGCGCTGGCCTGCGAGCTGCGGTCAAACGGCCACGAGGCCGACGTCCTCTCGCCGTTCGACCCCGATGACCGGCTCTCCCTGCGACTGCACCGCGGCGCACGCCCGCAGCGTCGCCCGATACCCGAGGGCTTCGTCGCGCTCGGGCGCACCGTCGGCGTGCCCGCGAACGGTGCCGTCTCGAACGCGGCGCTCACGCCACACGCCGTCTTTGCGACACGGCACGCGCTGCGCGAGGGTCGCTACGACGTGGCGCACATCCACGAGCCGGTCGTACCGGTCGTCGGTTGGGACACGCTGTGCACCGCGGGCGATCTGCCGCTCGTCGGCACGTTCCACACATACTCCGAGAACCCGATCACAAACGGCATCGCGGCCGTGGCGCTCGGCGGGCGACGCCGGATGAACCGCCTCCACGTGCGCATCGCCGTCTCCGAGGCCGCCGCCTGGACGGCCCGGCGGTTCCACGGTGGTCGATACCGCATCATTCCCAACGGCGTCCACCTCCCCGCGCAGGACGAGCCGGCGAGCCCCCGCCCCGAGAGCGAGCCGCTGCGGATACTGTTCATCGGCCAGGCCGTGGAGCGCAAGGGCCTGCCGGTCCTGCTGCGCGCCTTCGAGGCGCTTCGCGAGCACGTGCCCGCGAAGCTCACGCTCGTCGGGGCATCCGCCGAGGAGGTTGCCCACATGATGCTCGACGACCGCGGCGTGCGCGCGCTTGGCAAGGTTCCCGAGCAGCAGAAGCTCGCCGAGCTCTCGCGCGCCGACCTGCTGTGCGCACCCTCTCTGCACGGAGAGAGCTTCGGCATGATCCTGACCGAGGCGTTCGCCGCAGCCACGCCCGTGCTCGCCTCTGACATCCCCGGCTATCGCGATGTCGTGCGCGATGGCCTGGACGGACAGCTCGTGCCCGCCGGCGACGCGCTCGCGCTGGCCGAGTCCCTGCGCCTCCTCGCTCTCGATCGCCCACGCCGTGAGCGCATGGCGCTGGCCGCGCGCGAGCGCGCCGAGCGCTTCGCCTGGCCGCACGTGGCCGCCGAAGTGCTCGACTGCTACGAGCAGGCGATCTCGCTGGCCGAGCAGGGCCGCAGTCGAGCACGCGGCACCCTCGCGCGGGCCGCACTCCGCCACGGCTTCGCGCCGGCCGACCTGCTGCCCCGCATACCCGCTCAGCGGCTGCCCTCACTCGTCTCCGCGCCTGCGCCGCTGGTCGGCCGGCCGCGCCGCGTTCGCGCGCTGCGTCGCCTCGGGCTCGCCGCCAGCTCGATCGTCGGCACGGGCCTGGCCGCGCTGGCCCTGCAACGGGTGGGCGTCACCCGCGTGGCCGCCTCGCTGCTCGCGTCCAAGCCCGGCCTGCTCGTCGCCGGCCTGGCGCTGATGTGCGCGGCGATGTTCATCCGCGCGATCTCCTGGCACGCGATCCTCGTTGCGGCGCCCACTTGGCGCCGGGCCAAACGGCGCGATGCCATGCAGGGCACGTTCATCGGCGTGCTGATGTCCTCCACGCTGCCCGCCCGTCTCGGCGAGCCCTCGCGCGCGCTGATCGTCGCGCGACGCCTGGGTCGCGCGCGCGAGACGCTGCCGGTCGTGCTCGGCACGATGGTCTCCCAGACGCTGCTCAACCTGCTCGCGCTGGTGATCCTCGGGGGTGTCACGCTGACGAGCGTCAGCGTGCTCGACGGTCACGACCGCGCGCTGCTGCTGATCGCGCTCGCCCCCCTTGCCGTGCTGCTCGCGGTGCTGCTTTCGCCCGTGCTGATCCCGCCCGCTGCGGTCTCGCGCTCGCGGCGCCTGCAGGCATTGCTGGCCGGCATGCGTCGCTCGCTGCTGCGGCTGCGCGACGGCCTGCGCGTCTTTCGCCAGCCGCGTAACGCGGCCGTTGCGACGGCCGCTCAGCTGGGGGCGTGGACGCTCCAGTGGCTGTCCTGCTGGCTGCTGCTGATGGCGCTCGGCCTTGACTCCCACTCCGGACCCGCCGCGGCCGCCGGTGTGCTGTTCGCGGTCAACGTCACGGCCGTGATCCCCGCTACGCCCGCCAACGTGGGCGTCTTCCAGGCCGCCTGCGTGGCCGTGCTCGCCGGCGCCTATCACGTCTCCACACCCGACGCGATCGCCTATGGCATCGTGCTGCAGGCCGTCGAGGTCGCCACGGCGCTGATCATGGGCATACCCGCCCTGCTCAACGAGGGCCTCTCCTGGCGCGACGTGCGCCTGCGCACGATGCACGCGGGGCCCGTGAAGCTCGGGCCGCTGCCGGAGCGCCAGTTGGGCGTGACTCAGGCTGCGACAGACCCGGCCAGGTGATGTGGTTCGGGCACGGGGTCTCCAACCTCGCGCATCAGGGCGACGTGGTCCGGTGGTGCCTCGCGCATGAGTTGCTCAACTGCCGGGACACAGGCCGCCAAAGCAGGCATCTCCCGCCGCGCGGCGTATCGAGCGGCGATGGGCGACGCCTGGGTCTACATGCTGCGCTGCGGGGACGGATCGCTGTACACGGGCTGGAGCACCGACGTGCCGCGGCGTCTGGCCCGGCATCGTGCGGGGCAGGCCAGCAGATATACGGCCAGCCGTCTGCCCGTTGAGCTGGCGTTCGTGGCGCCGATGGCGGATCGGACCGCGGCCAGGCGCGAGGAGGCGCGGATCAAGGCGCTCGATCGAGCCGCGAAGCTGGCGCTGATCGCCGCCGAGGCGCCCTGCGCGACCAAGCCGCGCGGCGTGCGACGGGGTGCGGGCCCCGGTTAGGGCATGATGGGGGGTATGGCAACAAGCCGCCCTTCAGCCCGCAGCGTCAAGATCGCCGCCGACGAGCGCACCGGCTGGTCCTCCGATCGTCCTCGCCGTGATGGCGCTCCCGAGCGCCCGGCCGACATCTCCGCGCACTGTCGCGTACTGGAGCCGGCGGATCGCCTGCGCTACTCTCCGGGGAGCCTGCTGGTGGTCGTCTCGGCGTCGGCGAGCGAGCGCGATGGCTTCCTCCAGCGCCTGATCGAGGACCGCGCCTGCTTGTTGTCGCTGGAGAAGGTTCGCGGCCTGCTCGCCGGACGGGTCGCCGCCGAGGAGGTCGAGGCGCGCGCCGAGGAGCTTCTGCAGGCGGCGGTCGCAAAGCGCTTGGAGGCGAAGGAGACCGTGGTTCTCGCTACGCACACCCTGCAGGCCGAGGAGCGCGAGCTGTTCGTGCGCATGGCCGCCGCGCTGAAGCGCCCACGCCATCTGATCCTGCTTGAGACCTCGCGCGATCAGGTTGCCGAGGAGGACCTGGCGGCGCTAAACGGCCTGCGCCGGGCTCTGGACGCCGGCGAGCTGGGAGCCGAGGGCTTTCAGACCGCCCTTCGCCTGGGCGGCGGTACCGCCTCCGAGGTCAAGCGGATCCTGTTTCGCCCCGCCCCCCGCGACGACTAGGAAGCTTCGCCCGCCATCGCGGGCTCGTCCTCGGCCTCGGCTTCGACCGCTCCGTTGCGCGGATCGGCGTCGTCCAACTCGCCGAACAGCGACGGGTCGCGGTTTGAGCCGCGGATCACGTCGTCGGGCGAGCCATCGGGGAGCAGGCGCCCCTGGCGCGTGCCGAAGTAGATCGCCTGAGGGTGGTGGGCGATGAGCGCGAGCGTCGACTGCTCGGGCTCGGGAGCGTAGCCGTCGGTGATCGTCATGCCGATCTGGGCGAGGTTCAGCAGCTTCTGCACCTTCAGGTGCTCGGCCTGCTCGGGTACCGCCGGGTAGCCCCACGAGTAGCGCCGTCCCTGCGTCTCGTCGATGCCGAGCATCTGGCGCGCGCGCCAGTGCAGCCACTCGGCCAGGCCCTCGGCCGTCTGCACGCCGAGACCGTGCACGAACAGCTGCTCGGCGAACTCGCCTTCGGCCTCCAGCCTGGCCATCAGCTCGGTGACCTCCGAGCCGACCGTCACCGCCTGCACCGCGATCACGTCGAGCTCCTGCGGCGGCTTGCCGTCGACGGCGGGACGGAAGAAGTCGGCGAGGCAGATCCGGTCGCCCTTGGGCTGGCGCGGGCAGACGAAGCGCGTCAGCTCGGTCTCGCGATCCTCGGGGTCGAGCACGATGATGTCGTTGCCCAGTGCGTAGCAGGCGAAGAAGCCGAGCAGCGCGCGCGGGTGCAGGTAGGTCTGCTCGCGCCACATGCGCTCCAGGCGCGGGCGGAAGTCCTCGCGCAGCAGCGTCTGCCACGCCTCGCCTTTGACGCCGCGCCCGCCCCAGTGCAGCTT